>CAYWYJ010000009.1:0-44221 GCA_964462635.1 uncultured Planctomycetales bacterium | reverse complement strand
GCGGCCAGGATCGGCCTATCCCGCCGCCGGTCATTGAGCCGGAGGAACCGACCGGCGGGGACGAAGGCGGGGAGGAGCCCGGCCAGGGTGGCCAAGGGGGCGGCACGACCACGACGGGTTGGTCGGTGCGGTTCACCGCGCCGTTGACCCTCGCGGCGGTGCGTCCCGGTACGGCCGTCGACGTGGCGTTCAAGCTGAGCGACGTGCAAGGCGTGGTGAGCCAGATGGAACTCGTGCTCGCCCGCGACGCCGACGGCAATGGCCAGCCGGACGGGGGCCCCGTTTCGGCGAAGCCGATCAAGGTGACGGTGGGCAGCAACAGCCTCTCGTACGACTCGGCCGAGACGACCGCCTTGCTGAGCAACGGCTTCGGCCAGTTCCTGATCGGCGTGCGGGTGACGACCAAGGCCGGGGCCAAGCAGACGGTCTATGCCGCAGGGGGGCTCATCGTGGACGCCGTCCCGCCGACCGTCACCTGGATCAGCCCCACGGACGACGCCGTGACCGGTCCGGTGTACTGGACCGTCCGGCTCCAGACGAACGACAACTCGAAGCACACCGTGCAGGTCCTGCTGGACACCGACACGGACCCGAACAACGGGTACGCCGGGATCCTGGTGGAATCGACGGAGGTTGCCGCGGGCGGGGCGGTGCGGGAGTTCACCCGGCCGCTGTCGATTTCCTCGGGCATGTACTACTACTACGTCGTGGTGTCGGACGGCATCGACCCGCCGGTGACGCTTTATGCCCCCAACCTGCAACAGGGCGGGCTCCTGCGGGTGCTGCTGACGCGGCGGCTGATCGGCACGTTTGACCTGAACAAACTCGACCCGTTCAGCCCGCAGTACGACAACTACGGCTCGAAGAGCAAGGGGGCGATCTTCCAGGGCTTCAACTTCAACGACCTGGCCGGCAGCAGCATGGTGGCCGTGCCGGACATGAACGGCGACGGCGTCGGCGAGCTCCTGGTTGGGGCCCGCTTCGGCAAGCCGAGCTATGCGGGCGTGGCCGGGATCGGGTTCGGCGAGGCGTATTGCTTCTACGGACGCCCCGGGCGCTTCCGCGACACGTTCGACGTGAACTCCATCGCCGACGGCGTTCTTCCCGGGCTGATCCTCCCCGGCATTCGCGCGCCGCGCGGCACGCCGTGGACGGAGGGCTTGGCCGACATCGCCGTGATCCCGGACATGGATGGCGATCTGCGGCCGGAGCTGGTTTTCGGCTTCCCGCGTGTGGAGTCGGTCAGCCTGGCGAACACCAGCGCGTATCAGACGATCCAGCCGGACACGCACGGGATGGGGTCCCTCGAATACGACGCCTACAACTACTCGACGGGCCAGTGGTCCATCAACGAAGCCCAGTTCACGCGGGGTGGCATAGTCATCGTGTCCAGCCACGACCTGCTCCTGAAGAGCCCTTCGGCGCGCAATCGCAAAGGCGATCGGGTGCTGGAGCTGGGCGAAGTAGGTCAGATGTTCACGGCGATGGGCCGACCCGGTTTCGTCCTCTGGCTTCTGGGCGCCGCAGGGTTTACGGACATCGCGGACTGCGGCGGAACTCCCACTCTGTATGAGGCGTGGGCCCTCGTTTGGGATGTTCTCTTCGAGAACCAAGGTCCGGGCGGCTTCGACAGCCACTTCACCGACACGCGTTTCGGTCGGCTTACGAATCCGAACCAACCGAGTTCCTACACTTCGGACCCGTACCAGCCCCCGTTGGCCAAGATCCGCAGCCTGCCTTACACGATGGCCCTCTTGGACGCGCTCGTGCCGCCGGTCCTGGACCCCTGTCTCGAGGGCAACTGCGTCAACGCGAACTTCTGGATGATCTGGGGATCGTGCCCGGATCCGTTCCCGACCATCTACGGCCCCTCGATCCTGTGCGACAACCCATCCTGGCACGCGAGCTTCAATGGGGCGGAGTCGGGGCAGTCCGTTTGGACCGGGTTCTATCCGGACGGCGTGGGCGAGGTGGCGCCGTTGCAGGGCCAAATGGTCGGTGCCCGAATACTGGGCCAACGCCGCGAGGACCGCTTCGGCACGTCGGTCGGGGCCGATGGTCGCTGGCTGTACGTGAGCGCTCCCCAGCGCTCCGGCAGTATCGAGGTCAACCAACAGGCCTATACCCTGACGCAGTGCGGCGTCGTGTACGGCATCCGCACGCGAGCGTATCTGGACAACACGAACATCACGCGCACCCAACTCTGGATCGAGCCGGGCGAGCGCGTGGTCCCACCGGCCGAACCCGGCGGCCAACCCACGACGGTGCCGTTGACACATCCGTTCGTCGATGCGGAGCTCCCGGACCGTGAGGACTGGGTGATGCCGGTCCCCCACCAGTACATCATCGGGACGGTTGGCTCGACCAGGGGGAGGGACATCTACTGGACTGAGGAGGGGCGCACGCCGGTCAGCACAAGCCCCGTGGAGCGCCGGGCGACGTACACGATCGAGATTGACGGGTGCGTCAACGAGAGGATTCCAGCGTACTTGCGGACAACGGTGGGGGGTATGCCGGCCCACACCATCGGCTCCAGCCCCTATTGGCCGTACCACAATCCTGGGCGCAGTTCGTACTACCTCGAGGATGAGAACCTCGTCCACGTCGTCGGTCCGCACGCCGGCGCGAAGCTCTCCTTCGTGCGCGGCCTGGGAGACGTGAATCGCGACGGGATCCCCGACTTCGTCGTGGGCTCCGGCGAAGTGCGTGAGCGCTTCAGCGACCCCCTCGCTCCATCCGGCAACAAGGTTGGTGCGGTGTTCATCGTCTACGGCCGGCCCTACGGCGTTGAGCTCGATTACGCGCTGCACACGATGGTCCTGCCGGCGAATGATCCGAACCGGCTCCGTGGAGTGGTCCTGAGGGGCACGTCCGCCTCCGAGCAGTTGGGCCGCGTGTTCGACAACGCGGGCGACTTTGACCGGAACGGCGCTTCGGACGTGGTCGTCGGGGCCGAGGGCTATGACAACAGCCGCGGGCGCGCCGTCGTCATTCTCGGCAGCTCCACGTTGTCAAGCCCGGAGGGCGGCTGGACCGCCAGCGACATCGTCGCAGCGGGCCGTGGTGTTATCCTTCGCGGCGCGGCCGCGGGGGACCGCGCGGGAGCGAACGTGACCGGTGCGGGTGATGTGGACGGCGACGGCTACGCCGACATCCTCATCGCGGCCCCGGGGGCCGATGGCGGTCGCGGCGCGGTCTACCTCGTCTACGGATCACGCGATCTGGCCGGTCGCGAGGTCAGCCTCGCCGACATCGGCAAGATCAGTCTGCCCGGCGCCAAGTTTACCGGCCGGTCCGTCGGCGACGAGCTGGGCGGCGGCTCGCGCGTGTTTGGCGATGGTAACCCGACCAACCCGTGGGGCAGCATCTTCCTCAACCCCAACGGCCACGTGGCCTCGGCCTACGCGCGCGGCGTTGCCTCGCTCGGCGACATTGATGGTGATGGCTTGACCGACTTCGCGGTCAGCGCCGTCCTGGCGAATCCGAACGGGCGCACCGATGCCGGCGAGGTCTACATCCTCTACGGCGTTGGTGACTAAACGGCGGTGCACCAACATGCAATGTGGGAGGGCGAGGCTGTCTCCTGCGGCGACCCTGCCGGCCTGCCGTGCCGCGGCTCGCCGGGAGGCTCGCCCTCCCGGTTTGTGGTGCCGAATCGCGCAAGCCCATTGAGGGCCGCTAGATCGGCCGGCAGGACCGAGCCGCGCCTGTCAGGAAGCGGTATTTCGCTCGCCGAGTACCGCTTCCTCACGGTCGCGGCTCGATACGGCGCGCCCGCCGCGTTGGGCGCCGTGACAGAACCCACCACGCCAGTGGTGGGTCGCCCGGCCCCGCACTGGCGTGCGGGGTTCGGATAGGTGTTCCATCAGAACCGGCCACGCAAGTGGCGGGCTGCCCGGTGGCGCGCCGGGCCCTGATGCACGGTCGGCACGGGGGTGTGCCTCGCGCGCGTCTTCCGATTCGCCCCGGCGGAAAAAGAGAGCCCGCCGGGGCTGGACTTTGCCGCCGGCGGGCCTAATCGTGGGCTGCGAGAGTCACAGCCACGTTCGCTGCGATCTCGCAGCCTAACGTTTATTACCCTTCACTGGATCACCTCCTTTCACAACGGGCCGCCTCCTGCCCGTCCCGTGGGTGCGGGGCGAACAGGCCTGGTCCCGTTCGTCGGCCGTCACCGACGAACACGGCGGGCGAGTGATCCGACTCGCCCCGACCGCCGCCGATCCTCGCGGCTCCTCTCGCCCGTTTCTGAGAAGAGCGGCACGAGGCCCACGGCGGTCTATTTCATTATTCCCGCTCCTGCGGCGGCGTCAAGGACGGTCCGGAGGTGCGGGTCGGTGTCGGTGGCGGGTCGATATCGGGCCAGCGTGAAACCTCGTCCGCCGAGCGCCGCGTGGTGATGGCGAATGCGCTGGTGAGTCCCGCCGTCGTGGCCAGCAGCAGCCCGCACATCGACACCGTGGCGCCGCCCGTCAGCAACGACACACACAGCCCCCCCGTCAGCAGCCCGAGCGACGTCAAGACCGTCGCCCACAAGGCCCACGTGCGGCCCCGGCGGATCAGCAGATACAGCCCGACGAAGGTGAGACCGAGGAGCACGGTCAGGCTGTTGGCCGCGAACGTCCGCAGCACGGCCGGATCGCGGCCCACCATCCGCTGAAGAATCGGCGGCGTCAGCCCCCACGCCAACAAACTGATCCCAAAGGCCAGGCACGCGAACTGTGCCGACCGTTGGGCCTGCCGTGCCTTGCGTACCGCACTCGACTCGTCCGACATGCGCGGAGTCCTCCGCCGTTTCTATCGGGCGCGCCCCGCCCGGGCCTTCAGCGAACCGCAACGCGGCCTTGGGCCGCGCCCAAACTTAGCGGCCGGGCTCCGCCGAAACCGCGTGCGCCAAGGGGCGCCGCGTGGGCAGACATTATGGGACAGGCGCATCCGGCGGCGTCAGCCGCTGCCCGCACATCGCGCAGTACCGCGCCGCCGCCGGGTTGATGTGCCGACAGGCCCGGCAGGAGCCGGCTCGCGGGCGGTCCCCGTTGCCGCCAAGTGCCCCCGGCCGCCGCAAGATGACGACGATCAGGGCCGCACCGAGCAGCAGCGCGCCCAGCAGCGGGAGCACGTGGAGATGTAGCCGGGCAAGCGTCGGACTCATGGCGGCCAGCCTCGCGTCCATTCTACGCCGAATGGCCGCTGCGCGGCGCGGGTGCCCCGCCGACCTCCCGCAACGCCTCTGTGCGGCGGTCACGCCCGACGGTACCATACCCGCGCGATCGGAGGCGACCGCGAATGAACAAGCTGGGTGTCAACATCGATCATGTGGCCACGGTACGGCAAGCACGGCGGGCGGACGAACCGGACCCCGTCTGGGCGGCCGTGGAGGCGGAGCTCGGCGGGGCCGACGGCATAACCTTTCATCTCCGCGAGGACCGCCGCCACATCAACGATCGCGACGCCGAGGTCCTGAAGCAGATGGTCGCCTCCAAGCTCAACATGGAAATGGCCGCGACGCCGGAGATCGTGAAGATCGCCCTGCGACTGCGGCCGGACCAGTGTACGCTCGTCCCCGAGCGGCGGCAGGAATTGACGACCGAGGGGGGCCTGGACGTGGCACGGCTGCGCCGACGCATCGCCCCGGTGGTCAAGAAGCTCAAGCGCGCCGGGATCGTCACCAGCGCATTCATCGAGCCGGATGACGCGCAGATTCGCGCGGCGGCGGCGTGCGGGTTTGACGCGGTGGAGCTATGGACGGGCCAGTACGCCCACGCCCGCGGGGACCGCGCTCAGGCCGCGGCGCTGGAGCGGCTGGTGCGGGGGCTCGAAACCGGCTGGAAGTGCGGGATGGACGTACACGCCGGGCACGGCTTGACGTACCGCAACATCGAGCCGATCGCGGCCCTGGGCGCGTTTTCGGAGTTCAACATCGGCCACAGTATCGTGGCGCGGGCCGTGTTCGTCGGACTGCGGGAAGCCGTCCGCGAGATGAAACGCCTGCTGGACCGCGCGGTCCAACTGGCGGCGGCGGAGGAGCAGGCGGCGGCCGTCGAGTCGGGAGGGACGTGATGATGCCCAAGGCTGTGGTCAACGCCCGGCGCCGCGACCAGGCGGGGCTGTGGACCGTGACTCTCGAGGGGGGACGGATCGGGACGATCCAGGCCCAGCCGTCGGGACCGCCGCGGCCCACCGGCCCGGAGGAACTGGACGCCCACGGGGGACTGCTCACGCCGGCCCTGGTGGATTCGCACGTACACTTGGACCTGGCGTATTCGCTGGACCTGGTGCCGCCGAACCACACCGAGACGTTGCACGAGGCGATCCAGTTGTGGTCGCGGGTCAAGCGGGAGCTGAGCGCGGAAAACGTGTGTCAGCGGGCGCTGCGGGCGGTTCGGGCCGAGATCGGCTACGGCACCGGCATTTTCCGCAGCCACGTGGATGTTTCGTCGGCGGCCGGGATGCGGCTGTGCGAGGGCGTGCTGGCGGCCCGCGAGCAGACGCGACGGGAGTGCAAGATCCAGCTCGTGGCCTTTCCGCAGGACGGTCTGGTCCGCGATCCGGGGGCGGCCGATCTCGTGCGGCAGGCGCTGCGCGCCGGAGTGGACCTGGTCGGCGGCATCCCGCACGTCGAGCGCGTGCCGCGCGATGGTGTGCGGCACCTGGAGCTGGTCTTCGATCTGGCCGCCGAGTTCAACGCCGACATCGACGTACACGTGGACGAAACCGACGACCCGCAGAGCGTGTACACCGAACACCTCGCGGCGCTGACGATCGACCGCGGGTGGCAGGGGCGGGTGACTGCGTCGCACGTGTGTGCTCTGGCCAGTTACACCGACGTCCACGCCGCCCGGGTGATCGGGCTGCTGGCCGAGGCCCAGATTCGCGTGGTGACCAACCCCGGCGTGAACCTGCACCTCCAGGGACGCCACGACGGCTACCCGAAACGCCGCGGATTGACGCGGGTCCGGCAACTGCTGGACGCCGGTCTCATCTGCGGCGCGGGGCAGGACTGCATTCAGGACGTGTTCTACCCGCTGGGCCGCGGTCAGTTGCTGGAGCAGGTGTTCCTGCTCGCGCACGCCGAACACATGGCCAGCCCGCGCCGCCTGCGTCAGGCCCTGGAGATGGTCTGCTGTCAGGCCGGCGAGGTCGTGGCGCTGGGCGTACATCGGCCGGAGCCCGGCGCGCCGGCGAACCTGGCGCTGTGGCCCGTGGCCACCGTGGAGGAACTTGTGCGCGAGCGGCCCGCGCCGCGCGCGGTGCTGCACGACGGTCGTCCGGTGGCGGGAGCGAACGTCCCGGCCGCCGGCGGTTGAGTACGACAGGGCGGTTATCGCGTTTGGAGTCACCCGGAGCATGTCCATTCATCCGACGGCTATCGTGGACCCGTCGGCCGAGATCGACCCGACGGCTGAAGTCGGCGCCTACGCCATTGTGGAACGGGACGTGCGCGTCGGCCCGGGCACGCGGCTGTACCCTCATGCGTACGTGGCACAAGGCACGACGCTCGGCCGCGGTTGTCAGATTCACCCGTTCGCGGTCGTCGGGCACCTGCCCCAGGACCTCAAGTTCGCGGGCGAGCCGTCGTTCACGCAGGTCGGCGACGAGACGATCGTCCGCGAGCATGCGTCGATTCATCGCGGCACGATGCCCGGCAGCACCACCGTCGTCGGGCGACGCTGCTTCATCATGGCCACCGCCCACGTCGGCCACAACTGCCGCGTCGAGGACGACGTGATCCTGGTCAACGGCGCCCTGCTCGCCGGGCATGTGCAGGTGGGCCGACGGGCTTTCGTCAGCGGCGGCGTGGCGATACACCAGTTTGTGCGCGTCGGCGAGCTGGCCATGCTCGGCGGACGGCTCAAGGCGATTACCAACGACGTGCCGCCGTTCATGCTCGTCGACGCCCCCGGTCCCGTCAGCGTCAACGTCGTTGGGCTGCGCCGTGCCGGTTACAGTGACGCCGAGAGGCTCGAGCTGCGCGAGTGCCATCGCGCCCTCTATCGCAGCGGTCTGACCTTCCCCGCCGCGGTGGCGCGCGTCGCCGATATGGTTCGGACCGAGCCCGGTCGCCGGCTGGTCGAGTTTCTGCGCGCTCCGTCCAAGCGGGGCTACTTGCTGCCCAAGTCGGGCCGCGGCGAAGCCGCTCTGACCGAGAGTGGGCCGTCCGCGTGAAAGTCCTCATCGCGCCGGACAAGTTTCGCGGGGCCCTCGATGCGGCGGCCGTCGCCGCGGCGCTGGCCGCGGGCGTGCGCGACGCGCGACCGGACGCCGAGGTGGTGGTGTGTCCGCTCGGCGATGGGGGCGAAGGGACCGGACGCGTTCTCGCCCAGGCCGCCGGTGCCACTCCCCAGTGCGAAGACGTGCTGAATCCGCTGGGCCGACCTCGGACCGCGCCCTGGTGGCTGGACCGGGGCCAGGGCATTGCCATCGTCGAAATGGCCGAAGCGTCGGGGTTGGCCTTGCTTGACCCCCACGAACGCGACCCGCTGCGGACGACCAGTTTCGGGACCGGGCAGTTGCTGGCGACCGCGATCAGGTCGGGCTGTACCCGGGTTCTACTCGCGGTGGGCGGATCGGCCACCGTGGACGGCGGCGCGGGCTGCCTCCAGGCGCTGGGGTGCCGCTTGTTTGATCGCGCGGGGCAGGAAGTCCGCGAGCCCATCGGCGGCGGCCGACTCGCCGACGTGTCGCGCATTGAACAGCCGAGCTGGCCGCCCGCTGCCATCGACGTGCTCTGCGACGTGGACAACCCCTTGCTGGGGCCGCGCGGCGCGGCCGCCGTCTTCGCTCCGCAGAAGGGGGCCGATCCCGCGGCGGTAGCACGCTTGGAAGAGAACCTGGCACATTGGGCCAGTTTGCTGGGCGAATATGCACAACCGGGTGGCACCGGACGGGAGGGCGAGGCTCCCGCCGAGCCGCGGCGCGACGTGGCCGGAGGGTTGCGGCTCGACGGGAGCCTTGCCCTCCCGCGCTCCTCGCCGCTGAAGAACCAACCCGCGTCGCCCACGCGTCCGACTCTCGCCGAATGCGCTGGAACTGGCGCCGCGGGCGGCCTGCCCTTCGGCCTGGCCGCGACTCTGGGGGCACGACTGCACCGCGGATTCGACGTGGTTGCCGATCGGCTGACGCTGAGCGAGCGGCTTGCCGGCTGCGACCTGTGCCTCACCGGCGAAGGTCGCATCGACGACCAGACCGTGGGGGGCAAGACGGTCGCCGGCATCGCCGCCCTGGCGCGCGCCCGGCGCGTCCCCGTGATCGCGGTTTGCGGAGCGGCACGGCTGCGAGCAGGCCAGTCGTTGAGCGATCTGGCGGCGGCCGTCGGCGTGGACCGCATCGTGGTCATCACGCCCCCGGGCGCGCCGCTCGCCGAGGCGTTGGCGGCCACCGCGGAGAATCTCCGCCGCGCCGCCCGCGAGATTGTGGCGACCTGGCCATGATTCCCACCCGTCCGACACTTTTGCACCTGATTTGTGGAGGCTGGATGGCGGCGACGGCGACTGCTCAGTCGTCACTCCCGCTGACCCTGGACGAGCCCGCGTGGTTCGTCGGCGTCCAGGCGGGGGTCGAATGGGTCCGCCCGGTCGGCCGCGGCCCCACCGAGGCCCTGTTGGTGGCCACGCGCGCCGGAAAGCTGCTGCTCGTCGACGCCGCGACCGGCGCGGAGCGCAGCATCGACCAGCTGGACCTTCGCCCCGGCTTCCGCGCCGCCACGTCGGCGTTCGACCACCCTGCTTCCGCCCAGGCTGCGTACCTGTTCGATCGCCACAGCACATGGGCGGTCCGTCTGTCCGGGTCGCCCGGGCTGATCTGGCAACGCGGCGACGGCCCCGCGGAAACCGGGTTTGACAACGATCCCGAAGTGCTGACCGGCTGGATGGAGGCCCGTGTCACGGCCGCCGGCCTGCTGCTGCTCAACCGCGATGGTCATTTGGCCCTGCTGTCGTTGGACGATGGCCACGAGCGCTGGCGGACCGACTTGGGCCGGCTGCCGAACGCGGTCATGCACACCGGCGACAACACTGCGGTGGTGCTGTGGCGAGCAGGCGGTGTGACGCGGGCCGCCTTCGTCGCGGTGACCAATACCTGCCCCGCGCCGCGGGTTCGGGCCCTCGGCGACACGTGGCCGATCTGGAGCGCACCCTGCGGTGGCGGCCTGCTGACGCTGACGCCGCGTGAGGCGGTCTGGTGGCCGTGGGAAGGCGCGGAACGCCACCTGCCGTTACCGGTGTCCCAAGCCAACGTCGCCCGCGCGGCCTTGTGGTGCCCCGGTGACGCACCGGCGGCCGGTGCGTTGCTTCTGCTGGCCGACGGCCCGCGCATCGCCGCGCTGCGCGTCGCGGACGGCCGCCCCGCCTGGTCGTACGAGGCCGACGCCGGGGAGGAGTTCACCACGCTGACCACCGGCGCCGGTCGGGCCGTGGCGACCGGCGTGCGAGGTTTCGCCGTGCTCGAGGCGGCGACGGGACGGCCGCTGTTGGAGCAGCGTCGGCCCGCCCCGCTGCGGCTGTTGGCGGCGCACGCAACCAAGAGCGGCGTATACGCGATCTACTACTGCGAAAAGCCCGCACCGCACGAGACGGCGACTCAGAACCCCGCACGCGAGTGCAGGGCGGAGCGGCCCGCCACTCGCGCGGCGGGGCCTGTTGGCAGTCCCCAGGGGGAGGCCACGGCCTACGCGCAAGCCGAGTTGCTGCGCTTCGACATCTTGCCTACATCCGATGCCCCCCGCTCGGTCAAGCCGAACGCGACGCTGGGGCCGGGAATCCCGCCAGGATTGCTCGAAACGGTGTGGACGGACCGATGCGTGGTCTTCGTGGCGGTCAAGGGTCTGCTGGCGTGGGAGTTGCCGTGATCGCCCGGGTGCCGGTCGTTGACACAAAAAAGCACCCGCCCGCCGGGGGGTGTGGGCGGCGAACGGGTGTACAGCAGGGGGTCCATGAATGGCGGGTGTGCCCAGCACGCGCTCGGGTCGCGTCCGACCTGTGGCGTGCTGGCAGCCCGTCGGTTGCTCCAACTACCCCTATCGCGGCGTGGGGAAGTTCTGACAGAAACTCAACGAGAAACTGCACGCGGGCCCCGGCCCGGAGCAGCGGCCGCGGGTCCCCGGCCCGGGCGACCTGTGCAACCGCATATTCTCGGACGCACAGTGACCGCCGCGGCCGATTCCCTCAACCCGGACGCGGAGTATCCCGATTTATCAAAGCACACGTGCTGCTTCTCCGTTGGGCCACCCGCTGCCCATGACGCTCCGGCAGCGGGTGGCCGCCTTGTCACGCCGCTTGGTTCGGATCGCGCCGGTCCATGGGACGGTCTCTCCGTTGGACCGGCTACCAGAAGGCGCCTCAGGCAAACAAAAGCACCCAAATGCCAACGCCAATAATCAGCACCCCCGCTACCCGCCGCAGGACGTTCGTGCCCAGGTTCCAGCCTTTGGAGTCGGCGAGCTCTTGCACCAGGCCCATCGACGTGCCGCCGACCAGGACGAGGCCGCAATGCCCCAGGCTGTACGCGACCAGCAGCAGGATCCCAAAGGCCATGCCGTACAGCGGCGTGACGACGATCAGCGCCCCGAGCACCGGTCCGGCACACGGCAGCGAGATCAGGCCGAACAGCAGCCCCAGCAGCAACGCCCCAATCACGCCCTTCTGTTTCGGCTTCAGACCCGCCGGCACCGGCAACGTGAAGTGCAAGGCCCCCAGCAAGTGCAGTCCCATCAGGAAGCAGACGGCGGCCGCGATGTAGACCCACCACGCCGTCGGCAGGAGTGTACTGGCCGACCACACGCCGAACCAGATCAACCCGAACATAATCGTCAGGCCGATGGCGAACGTGAGCGACAACAGGAACGACCGCGCCACGCTCTTGTTCTCCTGTCCGGCGACGTAGCCGACCATGAGCGGGGCGGCGGCGAGGACGCACGGATTGGCCGCCGTGAGCAGCCCGCCGACCATCGCGGCCAGCGGCGCGAGCCAGACATTGGTCTGAATGACGTTCGCCAGTGTTTCGGCCAGCGATTCCAGCATCTACTTGACTCCCAGCTCGGCGAACTTCTTGACGAACTCCTCCTTGGCCAGGAAGCCCTCGTGCCGCCAGGTTTCCTTGCCGTCAGCGTCGAAGAAGACCTGCGTCGGGATCACGCGGATCGCGTACAGCTCGCCGGCCGTCGGATTCACCCAAACGTCGATGAACTCGATGACGACGCGGCCGGCGTACTCCTTCTTCAGCTCGGCCAGGATCGGGGCCAGCTCCTTGCAGGCCTTGCATTTGTCGGCCCCCAGATCGACGACCCGCGGCAGCTT
Organism: uncultured Planctomycetales bacterium; assembly: GCA_964462635.1. Classification (GTDB taxonomy): domain Bacteria; phylum Planctomycetota; class Phycisphaerae; order UBA1845; family Fen-1342; genus JBFMAI01. The sequence goes on along the minus strand of CAYWYJ010000009.1, from coordinate 31,931 downwards.
CGCGGACGCCTGGGCGGACGTGGTCGCTGCGGACGACCCGCCGCCGGCGGGCGCCTCGCGCGTCGCCCGGAACCAGGCTACGCCTGCGACCACGAGCACGACGGCGCTCAGAATCGCCATGTTTCGAGCCAGCATTGTCAGAACTCCTCGTCCCGCTCACGCCCGCCGTGGTGGCCCGGCTCGCACCGGCCATTGGCCGGTGCCACACGAGTTGGCGAGGACCGACCGGCCGCAGCGGGCCACTTCTGGAAGAGGCGCAACATTACGTCTTTGCAGCGCTTCTCAGCAGCGCTGTGAGCTCGGCCTCACCAGGCACCTTGCCCGTGACCTTCACCTGGCCGTCGATCACCAGCGCCGGCGTCATCATCACGCCGTAGGCCGCGATCTTGGTCAGGTCTTTCACGTGCGTCAGCTCGTACTGAAGGCCCAGCCTGTTTGCGGCGGCCCGCGCCGCCTGCTCCAGCATGTTGCACTTCGCACAACCGGTTCCGAGTACTTCGATCTTCATTCTCAAGCCCTCAGCAGCTCTCAGCTCCCGCACGCAACAGCCACACGACTCGGGCGTCGGTCCGCCGTGTCCGACGGCTTCCCGCACAGACGCCGGACTCGGATGTCCGGCGCTACCAATAGGGCGCCTGCCTCTACCCGCAGCAGCCGCGGGCCGGCTTGGAGCCCGCGCCGAGCTTCTGTTTCACCGCCTCCACGACCTTCTTCGCGTCATTGATCATGTTCGGCTGGGCGGGTTTCTTCTCGACGCCCATGTCCGTGAGCACGACGTGGACGTCGGCCGTCAGCCCCGCCTTTTCCAGCACCTTGCGGACGCAGTGGTCCTCGCAGCCGTCGATGGCGACCCGTCGGGCCGCCTGGCGGGCGCGGTCCATCTTCTGCGGCACGTCGGCCGCCACGGCGGCGATGCAGAACAGACTGCCCGCGCCCTGTTCCATGAGCTGCACGCCGCCGCGATTGGCGACCTGCCCGCTGTACGCCGCCCCCGCGCAGGTGAAGATCAGCGTCTCGCCGTTGCCGCCACAGCAGCCCGTTGGTCCCGTTGACATGGCGTCTCCTTGCGTGACTATCCGAACGTGCCGTACAGCAGGCCCGCCACCGTGGACAGGGCCGCTACCAGCGACACGTAGACGAGCATCTTCTGAGTTCCCACCACCGAGCGAATGACGAGCATGCTCGGCAGCGACAACGCCGGCCCCGCGAGCAGCAGCGCCAGCGCCGGCCCTTGGCCCATGCCCGAACCCAGGAGCCCCTGGAGAATCGGTACCTCGGTCAGCGTGGCGAAGTACATCAGCGCTCCCGCGACCGACGCGAACAGGTTCGCGCCCAGGCCGTTGCCGCCGACGGATTGCTCGATCCAGCGGCCCGGCAACAGGGTCTCGTGCCCCGGCCGGCCGAGCAGCACGCCCGACACGACCACGCCGATGAACAGCAGCGGCAGGATCTTCTTGGCGAAGAACCAGGTGCTGCCGACCCACAGCCGCAGTTCGTCGCGCGTGAACCAGCGCAGGAGCATGACCGTCAGTGCCACGCACAGCACGCCGGTGATGATCCACTTCGCCGCGAAGACGGCTGCCCACAGGGGGTTCGGTGTCGCGGGCGGGGCCCAGTTGGCGAACACGAGAATGCCGATCATCACCGCGAAGTAGCTGGCCGTCTTCCACAACGGCCGGTCCGAGGTATCTTCGGGCAGCACAAATCCGCTGGCGGTTTTCACCGCCTCTGCTTTGGCGCGTTCCTCCCGGCGATAGATGAGGTACATGACCAGGCCGACGATGAAGCTGAAACCAATCGCCGCCAGGGCTCGCGCGGCCCCGAGTTCCCACCCGAGAACACGGGCGGTCAGGATTATCGCCAGGACGTTGATCGCCGGCCCGGAGTACAGGAAGGCGACCGCCGGCCCCAGCCCCGCGCCCCGCGTCCAGATGCCGGCGAACAGCGGCAGCACCGTGCATGAGCAGACCGCGAGTATCGTGCCCGACACCGACGCGACCGAATACGCCAGCAACTTGTTCGCCGTCGGCCCAAGGTACTTCATCACCGACGCCTGCGACACGAAACACGAGATCGCGCCCGCGATGAACAACGCCGGCACCAGGCACAAGACCACATGGTGCCGCGCGTAGTCCTGGAGCATCAGCAGCGCTTCGCGGCCGGACGCCGCCACCCGCGACCCGTCGGCCGGCAAGGCCTCGAAGGGCAGCAGGTACGCGAGGAGGAACACGGCGACCATCAGGCCGAGGATCGCCACCGCCCGGCAGGCTTCGGGCGACCAGCGGACCGCCGGCGGCGCGGCGTCCGACTCGCCTTGTTGCGACGGCCACGCCGCGGCGCCGGGACTCAATGCCCCATCGCCTCCTGCTGCGCCTTCAGGTTCTCGCGTAACACGGACTCGATGCATTCCCACAGCCCCTTGAGACAGCGGATGCGCTGACGGTAGAAGGTCTTGGAGCCCTCCTTGCGGTCCGCGATGATCCCGGCCTGCTTGAGGATTGCCAGGTGTTTGGAGACGGTGGACTGGTCGGCGTCCACGAGCTCGGTCAGTTCGCAGACGCATTTTTCCCCGTCCGCGATGGCGTCAAGGATGAGCAACCGGCTCGGATGGGCCAGCGCCTTGGCCACCCGCGCCCGGGCCTCGTACTGGAGCTTGGAGTGCTTCATCTTTGGCTCTATCGTCATATTGCCATTATTGCATGAGTCCTGCGGCTTGTCAAGTCGGCCGGCCGGGAAACCAGCTCAGTGGGTATGGCCACCCCTTGTACCACATCGCCGTGCGCGATTCGGCCGCGCCCGCGGGGAGGGCGAGCCTCCTGGCGAGCCGCGGCTCGGCGGGCGCGTCGCCCTCCCGCGCCGCAGGTTCGCGCACGGCCATTCAGCGGCGATGCAATTCCTCTCGGCGCGACGAGAGCCTCCGGCGACCCACGGCCGGTACGGAGCCCGGTCGCCGAAGGCGACTCGCTGTGGCGAGCCGCTACGCTTGGTTGCGGCGCCCGGTCGCCAAAGGCGACTCGCTGTGGCGAGCCGCTACGCTTGGTTGCGGCGCCCGGCCGCGCTGAGGTATGCGACGACGAGCGAGCCCGTGGGTGAACGCGAGCGAGCTTGCCCAGGCACCAGCCGGCCGGACCGTGCGGAGCCGCGCAGGGGCGTTTGAATGTGGCGCCGGGCGCGAACCCGGCGAGACCGCTTACCCGCGGAAGAACACCACCGTCAGCAGCAGGAACAGCGGGATCAGGATCAGGCACGAGTACGCCATGTAGCCGAAGAAGCTCGGCATCTTGATGCCTGACTGTTCCGCAATCGCCTTGACCATGAAGTTGGGGCCGTTGCCGATGTACGTGTTGGCGCCCATGAACACGGCCCCGCAACTGATCGCCACCAGCAGGCTGAACGGCAGGTTCCGCCCGTCGGGCAGGTGGACCAGCGCGACGTGCTGGGCCGCCAGCGCCGCCTCGTCGAACTTGAGCGACACGGCGGTCTCGAAGTACACGACGTACGTCGGGGCGTTGTCGAGGAAGCTGCTGAGCGTGCCCGTGGCCCAGAAGAACTGCCACGGCCGGGTGAGGCCCAGCTCGGCGCCCTTGGCGTGCAGAATCTCGATCGGCACCTGCATCGTGATGAAGATACCGATGAACAGGCACGCCACCTCGCCGATCGCCACGAAGTTGAACTGGTTCTCCCGCCGCAACGCCTGGCTCGTCGTCAGCCAGGACAGCACGCACATCCCCAGTTGCACGCCCTCGCGCAAGTACGGCGGCGCGTGCCAGCTCGTGCCCGGAAATGCCTTGGCCGGGTCCAGGGTGGCGACGGCCGCGACGACGCCCAGCAGCCAGAGGATGTTAATCATGCCCCCGATCCGCATGGGCTGCCGCTCGGTCTCGTCGCGGACGATGTCGGCCGCGGCCTCGTGCCGGTAGGCCCACGTGTCCCAGATGAAGTAGACGGCGAGCACAATCAGCACCATGAACGCCCATTGCCGCCACAGGGTCAGCGTCCAGAAGAAGTCCACGCCGCGCAGGTAGCCCAGGAACAGCGGCGGATCGCCGATCGGCAGCAGCGAGCCGCCGATGTTGGCCACGAGGAAGATGAAGAAGATGACGGTATGGACCTTCCGCTTGCGCTCCGAGTTGGTCTTGAGCAGGAAGCGGATGAGCAGCATGGCGGCCCCGGTCGTGCCGATGAAGCTGGCCAGCACGCTGCCGGTGCCGATGATCGCGGTGTTCACGGTTGGCGTGGCCCGCAGATCGCCGCGGACCACGATGCCCCCCGCGATGACGTACAAACTGAACAGCAGCACGATGAACGGCACGTACTCCATCAACACCGCGTGATTGAGCACGGTGACGACGGTCTCCCACGGCCCCTTGGTCCGCGGGTGCTCCGCGTGTGCCGTGTCGGCGGCCGGTTCGCCGTGCGCGGGAGCGTGCTCCCCCGTGGTCGGTTCTGCGGGCTGCGCCTCGATGACCGGCACCGACGCCGGGTGCGCGGCGGGCTGGCCGTGTTCGCCGTCGCCACCGCCGTGCTTCACGACGCCGGTGCCGCGGGTTCCGTAGTACAGGAGGGTGATGGCGGCGAGGACGAGGGAGACGAGGAGCTTGTTGCGGTTCTCCTCCCACCAGTGGTGTGTGCGGTGCAGCAGGGGGAGGAGCGCGATGGCCAACAAGATGGCCACGAACGGCCACACCCAGAACAGGTTGGGGGCATACGTAGCGAGGATCAGGGACATGAGACTGGTTCCTATGGCGGTGGCCAAGCCATACCGAGAGTCCGCGCCAACCGCGCCGCGGCGCGTCCTCTTTTATCGGTCGTCCGCACCGTGCGGGTTCAGTCGCGCCCTTGCGGGCCGACCGATTCCCGTCGATGCTCCGCCGATCGCGGCGGGGAGTGTACCCCGTCGGCGACGGCCGTGCGAGACGGCGGTTGCCACGCCCAGTCCGGGCGACGCGGTTGCGGAACTTGAACCGGCGTGGAGACCCGTTGCATGTGGCTGACCCATGCCCTCATCCTGGCTGCCGGCCTGCTGGTACTGGGGGTTGGAGGCGAGGTGCTGGTACGGGGGGCCGCCCGGCTGGCTCGGACGCTGGGCGTACCGGCGCTGGTCGTGGGCCTGACGATCGTGGCGTTCGGCACGTCGGCGCCCGAGGCCGCCGTGACCGTGATCGCCGCTACCCAGGGGGCCACGGAGCTGGCTGTCGGCAATGTGGTGGGTAGCAACATCGCCAACATCCTGCTCATCATCGGGCTGGCAGCCCTGCTCTGCCCCCTGGCCATTTCCCGCAGCCTGATTCGGGTGGACGGGCCGGTGATGTTGGCGACCGCGGCGGCCCTGCTGATCTTCGCCCAGCGCCAGGGGCACATCACCCGGATCGAGGGGACCGTATTCGTCGCCGGACTGGTGGTCTACACGATCGTTGCGTGCCGCCTCGGGCGTGGCGAAGCCGCGGCCGGGGACGAGGACTCGCTGGCAGGCTCGGCACAACGCTGGTGGTACGACCTGCTGTTCGTCGTGGTGGGCATTGTCGGCGTCGTGTTCGGTGCCCGGCTCGTCGTGTCGGGGGCCGCGGGGCTGGCCCGGCTCGTGGGGATCAGTGAGCACGTGATCGGTCTGACGATCGTGGCGGTCGGCACGAGTCTGCCCGAGCTCGCCACGAGTCTGGCCGCGGCCCGCCATCGCCAGGCGGACATCGCCATCGGCAACATCGTCGGCAGCAACATCTTCAACGTGCTGTTCGTCACCGGACTGGCGGCGGTGGTGCGGCCGCTCGCGGTGCCCGTGTCGATCGCGCACGTGGACGCGCCGCTGATGATGGCCGTGACCGTGGCGTTCTACGTGTCGCTATACAAGGGAGGGAAGATCACGCGCTGGGAGGGCGGGGTGTTCCTCGCCCTGTACGCCGCCTACCTGGTGTGGACCGCCCTGCACGCCATCCCCGGGCGGGGCTAGCTCACCGGCGTCTCGCCGGGCCGGGCGGCCTTGGCCAGCGCATTGCCCAGCGCGACCACCTCGAACTCCGTCTCGCGCCCGTCCACGACGAGCGTCACGCGGCTGCCGACACGGGCCCCCATCAGCTTCTGCGACACCGGGGCCAGGTAGCTGTAAATCCCTTGCTCGACATCGGTCTCGAACGGCCCGAGAAACGTCATCACCCGCTCCCGGCCGTCGGTCAGCCGCCGCAGCGTTACCCGCGACCCGATCCCCACGTAATCGGTCGGCACGTCATAAGGCGACAGCGTGCGCGCCCGGGACAGTTCGTCGTTGATCGCCGCCACGCGGGCCCGCAGCAGGTCGCGCTCCTCCAGCGCGAACTTGTATTCCGAGTTCTCACTCAGGTCCCCGTGCGACGCCGCCTCCCCGATCCGCTTGGCGTTCTCCGGCATCTTCACGTTGACGACCTCGTCGCGCTCGGCGGTGCGGCGGTGCAAGCCCTCCGGCGTACACCACAACGTCTCGCGGTCCTCCCACGGGGCGACCTGGCGCGGCGGCGCGGCCCAGAGCCGCGGGTGGACATCGTGCAGCAGGTCCAGCAGCCGCGCCGGCACGTTCTCCCCCAGGCCCTCGATGCGCTGTAACTGCCGGCGGACCGTGACGGCCGCGGCCTCGCTCAGCTTCGACAGGCACGCGCCGGCCTTGGCGTAATCGCGGTGGCCCAGCGCGGACCGCATGCGCTGCCGAAACTCGCGCACCGCGTCCGCGCTGGCGGTGATCGAGCGCCCCAGTTCGCTCACGGTGTCCAGGATCAGCCGGAAGAGGTCTTCATCGCTCGGCAACCGCAGGGCGGCGGCGCAGCTCGGGCCCTTCCACAGCCACATGAGCAGCTCGGGGTGGTGCACCGGGTCGCTAAGCCCCTGGTCGATGAACGCCTGCACGGCCTGCGTGTGGCCCTCGGCCACCGCCTCGGCGGCCAGCGCGTCGAGCAGTGTCGCGGAGGCGGTCGGCAGCCAGCCCAGGGCGTAGCCCAGCCAGTCCTCCGGCCGTGCGGTCCGCAGCACTTCGAGCCCCAGTTCGCGCAACCCCTCCTCGGTCAAGTCTTTGAGCAGCCGCCCGGGGTCGTCGGCCTCCCGCAGCATCGACTCGGCGAGCCCGCGAGACTCTTCGCTCAGTGCCACGCCCTTGCGCGACAAACGGTGCAGCACCAGCGCTGTGCCCAGCGCTTCCGCCGGCCGTCGCGGGCGAACGGTCGCCGCGTGCCGGCGCAACCGGTCATCAAATCGCCGCAACAGGTCGGAAGAGGGTGCTTCCTTGTGCTCGGCCTTCTCGCGCAGGTAGGCCTCAAGGTCGGCCAGCCATTCGAGCGGTTCCTTGTGCCGTTCCACCGCCGCCCAGGTTTCGTCCTCGAGGGTCAAGGCCTCGGCCGTGTAGCGCAGCGTGACCGGCGACCGGCCCTCGACAATCACGTGCGGATTGCGTTTTAGCAGCCCGCGCGTCCGCGTCCACCAGCGGGACCATTCCCCCGTGGGCAGGAACCGCGGCACCAGCTCCTGCTTAAGGAGGTCGGCGTCGATGCGCTCGCCGTGCGCGTGAATCAGCCCGATCACCACCGCCACCGGGTCGTCGTGGACCTGCTGCGTCAGTTGTTCCGGCCGCAATTCCCGCAGGACACGAAAGTCATCCGCCGCCACGCGATCGTAATCGCGGGCCACCTCACCGGCGGGCATCGTCGTGGTGCGCCCTTCGCGCCGGAGTGTGAACAGCCCGCGCACGCGGTCGATTTCGACGACTTCGACGACGCGCCCGTCGGTGCGGCTGATGAGGGCGTCGCCCGACCGCAGCGCCAGCCCCAGGTCGAGCAGCTTCAGGGCCTGCCGCACCGGCCGCCCGCCGGCCAATCCCGACGCTTGCAGGATCAGCTCGAAGCCCTCGCTGTGTCCGTGAACGGCCCGGTAGAGGTCGAGCACCCGGCGGCGCAGGTCTTCCCGCTGCGGCGCCGCGGCCAGGGCCAGGCGCGCCAGCGCCAAGCCGGCCGGCGGATCGGACCCCGGCGCCACGCTTTCGAACACCATGTCCACCAACGCGACAAGGCGCTCGGATTGGTCGCGCCGATCCAGCTCTTCAACCGGTGCGATCAGGGCTGGGAGTGTCAAGCGGCCTTCTTCCAGCAGCTCCAGGCAGCGCAGCTCAAAGTCGTCATTCCGCCCCGACCGGACGAGTTCCATCAGTTCCGAACCCGGCATGATCTCCTCGATGTGGCGCTACTCAACACCGTCGCGGGGTCACCAGGTCGCCGCGCCGCGCTCCGGTCGCTCCCATCACGACCCGGCGGGCTGGGTCGTCACCGTCGCGGCGGCGGGGGCGCTGCTGCCGTGAGCGGCGCGCGCCGCGTGAAACGCCGCCAGCACCTGGTCCCGCGTCAACGGGGCCTGGCCTTGCGCGAGGATCCTGCCGTCGGGTGCGACGATGACGAATGCCGGCACGGCCTTCAATCCCCATTGCTGGGCCAGCGGCCGGTCCCAGTCGAAATCGAGGGGGACGCAAACGAAGGCCGCCGTCTCCGGGAGCACGGCGGGGTTCTTCAGAACGTTCTCTTCGAAGTCGGTGCACTCGACCGAGTACCAACTGCGAAAATACACGAACACCGGCCGGTTGGAGCGCGCGGCCAGCGCACGCGCGTCCTGATACGTCGGGCCCTCCCAGTGAACCCCGTTGCTGCACCCGCCCACCGCCAGCACCGCGACCCACAGCCCAACCAGGGCCGCGGGGCGTCCGAGCGGGTAGGTTCCGCCCGGTCGCGCCGCGTGCCGTCCGGCCCCGGCTGCTAAGACCCACCGACGGTGCAAACTACCTCTTTTCGTCCTTCTTTTCGGCCTGCGGCTTGTACTTGACGGAGCAGCCCCAGGCCTTCGTCTCCGCCACGGGGACTTCCTTGCCGTCCAGCACCGCCCGGAGGGCCTCGTCCACGTAGTGCCGGGTCTCCGACTCCTTGAGGTCGCCCTGCTGGTTGTTGTGCAGGGCCCCCATGTAGACCAGCTTGCCCTTGTTGATCACATACACGTGCGGCGTGGTCTTGGCGCCGTAGAGCCGGCCGACGCGGCCGTCGTTGTCCATCAGAATCGGGAAATCCAGCTCCTGATCCTTGGCGTATTGGATGTTCTCCTCCGGCTTGCGGAAGTGCGTGCTCTCGATGCCCAGCCACACCACGGGGTCTTTGGCGTACTTGCGGCGGAGCTCCTTCATGACCGGAACGGCCTTGACGCTCCAGGGGCACTGCTGGTTGAGCCACTCCAACACGACGATCTTGTCCTTGTAATCCGCCAACGAGTGCTTCTTGCCGTTGCAATCCAGCAACGTGAAATCGGGCGCCGGCTGGCCGATTCGCGCAGCCGGTCCCGGTTCGCGGGTGTTCGCGTCCTGAGCGGCCAGCGGGGCGACCAGCAACGCGGCGAAGAATAACGCGGCGGGCATGAACTTCGTTTGCATCGGTTCGGTCTCCTCGGCAGAATTCCCACCGTGGCTCGCAGCGGATTCTAGCCACCGCCCGGCACGCTGCCAAGCGGTGGAGCGCGCGGGGTACCACGGGGCGATCGAATGCCGGATTGCAGGCGGCTGGAAGCAGCGGAACTAGGTCGTGCCCTCGGGTTGCTGCTGGCGGTCCCGGGCGACGGCCGGCCGGCGGGGGCGGGACCGGTCCAGGACTTTCGCAACTACTTGCGGGACAGCGGGGTGCCGTGGTTCGGGTTCCAGGTCAGCACAGGCGACCAGTTCAGCGCCTTGTTTTTCTCCCTGATCCTGCCCGGGCGAACTGCGATTGTCATGCTCCCCAACCCCGGCGAGCTGGGCATCGACGAAGAGCTTCAACTGGACCTGACGCGCACCGGCCTGGCGGCGTTGGCGGACCGTTCGCTGCACTACGCGCAACTGCTGTTGGAGCCCGAGGCTGCCGCGCGGCGTACTCTCGCGCTGGCGGCCGGCTTCCGGTTCCTCGCGCCGCTCCGCTACCTCGAGCGCGATATCGCCTATCCTTGGACAGACCCGCCGCCGCCCGCTTCCGCCGCCTGGGTGCCTTACGGGCCGGCGAGTCACGCCGACTTCGCCGCAGTGGTGGCGGCGACATACGAGCGCAGCCTGGACTGCCCGGAACTGACGGGAATCCGTCCGATTGAAGATGTTCTCGCGGCGCACAAAGCCGCCGGGCCGTTCGACCCGTCGTTGTGGGAGCTTGTCCGCGTGGGGAACCAGCCCGCGGGGTGCCTCCTGCTGTCGCGCGTGGCGCAAGGGGCCTGGCTGGACGTGGTTTACATGGGAGTCGTGCCGTCCCAGCGGGGTCGCGGCGTGGGTGAGTTGTTGCTGCGTCGCGCGCTGGTCCATTGCCGGCGCACGGGCGCGCGGCGTCTGACGGTGGTGGTCGACGATCGCAACGCGCCGGCACGACGTCTTTACGAGCGCTTCGGGATGCGTCCGCTGGCCCGGCGCGACGCGTATTGGTGGCGCGGCGGCGGGACGGACGGATGATCGCCTGTGCACGAGTGTGAGATAACCTGTGAACAAGCTGTGGATGCCGAAAAATTTTTCGTTGTTGAGCGATTGACAGTGCGCGGGTTGCGCGGCTGTCAGCGGTTTTCGCGTCAGCAATCCGTTGCACGTACGTGTCGGACGTGTTATGATTCCCTTCGCAGTTGAGCATGAGGACGCCTGAGTTCGACTATCCTCGCTAGCCGTTCCTTATATAGAGCACGCCTATCGTCCGAGGTGAACCGTGGACCCAGCGGTCGCGGAGAAGGTCTGCACTATTCGACAGAACGTCGCGGATCGGATCGGTCACAACCGCTTTCGCACCTGGTTTGGCGGCGACGCGGAGTTTCAGCTTGATGGGCGGCGCTTGCACGTGATCGTCGGCAACGCCTTCGTCGGTCACTGGATCAGCACCAACTTCATGTCGCACCTGGTCGAGGCTGCCCAGACGGTGATCGGCGACGAGCCCCAGATCGAAATCCGCGTCGGCCCACGCGCCGCAGCGAGCGAAACGCTGGCGCTGCCGCCGGCCACGACGGACCTGCCGGCGCCGCCGCCGCGACCGGTGGTGGTCGCGGGCCCGCGCCGTGCGCCCCAGCGCCCCACGCTGCGCGGCGAGCTCGAAACGTTCGTCGTCGGCCCGTCCAATGAGCTGGCGTTCTCCGTGGCCCGGGCCGCGGTGGAACGCCCCGGCACGGTGTTCAAGCACCTGGTGGTGCACGGCGGTTGCGGTCTGGGCAAGACGCACCTGCTGCAAGGCGTGTGCAACGGCCTGACGCGCGCTCACCCGGCGCTCCAATGGTGCTTCCTGTCGGGGGAGGAATTCACCAACGAGTTCATCTACGCGGTCAAGGCCGGCCGCGTGGACGCCTTCCGGTCGCGGTTTCGCAACGTCGACGTCCTTGTCATCGACGACATTCACTTCCTCGCGAACAAGAAGGCGACGCAGGAGGAGTTCCTGCACACGTTCAACTCGATCGACGCCTCCGGGCAGATGGTCGTCCTCTCGTCCGATCGTCACCCCCGCGGCATCGCCACGCTCAGCGAGCCGCTGGTCAGCCGCCTCACCGCGGCCATGGTCGTCCGCATCGACCCGCCGGAGTGGGGCACACGCCGCGAGATTCTGCGTCGTCGGGCGGCGGCCATGGCCTGCCCGCTGCCGGACGACGTGCTCGATTTTCTCGCCCGGCACATCACCCGCAACGTGCGCGAGCTCGAGGGCGCCCTGTACAAGCTCTCGGCCTACGCCGCGCTGACGCGCGAACCGGTCCGGCTGGACATGGCCCAGCGGGCGGTCGAGGACTACATCACGACGCCGCAGATGCCCGAGGCGGCGGACATCGAGCGGATGGTGGTGGCGCATTTCGGGGTGACGCGGGACGCGCTGCACTCGTCCTCGCGCGACCGCACCGTGACGCACGCGCGCGGCTTTGCGATGTACCTCATCCGCAGGCACACACGGATGAGCTTTCCCGAGATCGGACGGGCGCTGGGGCACCGGCAGCACTCGTCTGTGTTGATGGCCGTCCGTCGCATACAGGGTCTTCTGGACCGTGATGGCGCGGTCACCTGGAGGACGCCGGCCGGCACGCGCGAGGTGTCCGCCCGCCAGTTGCTCGAAGAGTTCGAGCGCCGCTTGCGGCACGGGCCGGACCCCTCCTGATCCCCTGATGGCGTGCCCCGGTGTCCAAGGCGGCGGCAGGGAGGCCGCCGACCTTTTTTTCACCCCGGGTGTCCCCCCTCGCTGCAATCTCCTCGCGGCCCCCGCGGAGGCGGCTTGGGTCATGCGCCTGCGGCGTGGCCCGCCGACCCGGACCCCGGTCCGCGGTATAATGCCCCGCGAAACGCCGACGGCGGCGGTGCGGGTGAACGGGAGCCTGTGGCTCGCTCCGGTGCCCGCGTCCGCCGGCCGCCGCCTCACGCAGGTGACCGTGGTGCCACCGTTCCTGGTCGTCCGTTCACGTTCCGGCGTTATCGCCAACGCGGAGCTGTCCAGCCGCCCGATCACGCTGGGGCGGGCGGAGACGTGCGACATCGTGCTGCCGCACGACGCGGAGGTTTCGCGGGAGCACGCGCAGGTATGGGTGGACGAACAGGGGCGGGTGCTGGTCGCGGACAACGGTTCGAAAAACGGCACGCGCGTGGACTCGGGGGCCCCGTTCTTCAACACGGTCCGCCCGGCGACGCGCTCCATCCGCATTGGGGAGTTCGAGATCGACCTGGTCGGGACCGGCCCGGTGCTCCACGAGTCGCAGCTCAACCTGTCCGCGGAGCTGCCGGTCGACCCGAATCACACGCGGTTCTTCCCCTCCAGCCGCCGGCTGGACTTGAATCAACAGCGTTTGACGCTGCTGATGAACCTCGCGGAGCGCATCAGCGGGGCATTTGAACCGAAACAGCTTCTGGAACAGGCGCTCGACGCCTGCTGCGAGGCCCTCGGCTTCGAGCGCGGGCTGATCGTGCTGAAGACGCCGCGCGGCGAGCCCGAGCTTCCGGTTACCCGGGGCTTGCGGGCCGACGCCGGCGGCCTCCCCGTGAGCCGCACGCTGATCAACCGCGCCCTGGTGGACGGTGAGCGGGCCGTGGTCAACAACCCGGCGGTCGACCTGGCCAACGTGATGACGGAGAGCCTGGTCCGTCACCCCATCTGCTCGGCCCTGTGCGTCCCGATCATGCACCGCGACCGCATTCTGGGCGTCATCTATGGCGACCGCGTCACCCGCGGGAGCACCTATACGCCGGAAGATGTGGACTTTCTGGCCGCGATCGCCCGGCAAGTGGGCCTGGGCCTGGAGAACCTGCGGCTGTTCCAGGCGTACGTGGCCGGCGAGAAAGTGCAGGCCGAGCTGCGGCAGGCGCGGCTCATTCAGCGCGGCTTGCTGCCGGCGGGGCCGCTGGCGGTCGGGCGCTTCGTGCTCGTCGGACACAACGAGCCGTCCGAAGCCGTCGGCGGCGATTACTTCGACTACTTCGAACTCGGGTCGCAGCGCCTCGGCGTCATCATCGCGGACGTGACCGGGCACGGGCTGCCGGCGGCCCTTGTCGCGGCCAATCTCCAGGCCGCCGTGCGCGTGGCGCTGACCGTGGACGCGCCGCTGGGCGACGTGGCCGCGGCCCTCAACCGCCTCGTGGTGACCAACACGGCGGCGAACGTCTTCATCACCGCCATCGTCGGTCGCCTGGACGCGGCCCACGGGATGTTCGAGTACGTCAACGCCGGCCACCCGGCCCCGCTCTTGTTGCGCGGCGGCCGGGTCGATCCCCAGGCGGAGGGTCTGTCGTTGCCGTTCGGCATCGAGCCGAACGAACGTTACGCCGTCGAACGCTTGGAGCTGGGGGCGGACGCAGACGGCGTCCTGTTCTTCACCGACGGTTTGACGGAAGCGGCGGACCCGGCCGGGCGGTTGCTGAACCTCGAGCCCGTCAAAGCCGCGCTGGCCGGCCTGCCGTTGCGGTCACCGGACGCCATGCTCGCGGCCATGCTGAAGCTCGTGCATGAACACCTCAACGACCGGCGGAATGCCGACGACCTGACGCTGCTGGCCCTTGGGTGCCGGGCGTGACCGGCGCGGCGTCACTCGGACGGAAAGGCGGCGTCGAGCGGAATCTCCAGCCGGTCCCCCTCGCGGACGTTGAGGCGGGCCAGGGTGCCGGCTTTCAATTCCAGGGCGAACATCGCCGGCTCGATCGAGCTGAAGGTCCGCAAGGTGAGCGGGGGCATCTGCCATGTCTTCACGATGGTGCCGTCGGCCCGCGCGAAGGCGATGTCGAGCGCGGTGATGGTGTTGCGCATCCAGAAACCGCGGACCTGTTCATTGGCGAATACGAACAACATGCCCTGGTCGTCAGCGATTTCGTCGGCGGGCACGTGCATCAGCCCCTCCTCCACGACGCCCGGGCGGCGGGCGTCGAGCTCCCGCGCCAGCCAGACCCGCAGCGTGTGTTCGCCGACCGTCACCGTCGCGGTGGGCAACGAGTCGAGGGGGTAGGTGCGGGCGGCGTCGCTGGCACGTGAGCTGCCGCCGGGGTTCGTGGCTGGGTGCGTCGTCGGCCCGGACGGGCCGTCGTCGTCCGCACGATGAACGCACTGCGTACCCGCTGTAAGCATGGTCAGCACCACCAGCAGCGCGGCACGTCGTATGTGGGTCAACATCTGGCTCTGCTCCAGGGCCGCCGGGCCGACCAACCCCCCTCGGCCGGCAGTCGGCACGGGCGCGACCGGGGGGCCGCGACGAGCGGCCGCCCGTCCACGCCCTACGAAGCATAGAGCGGGTATGCTGTCGCGGGCAAGGACCACTTGGCGGCGTGCCAAGACGGCCGAGGCAAAACCGGCCTGCGCGACGCCGCGCGGCCCAGGATGGCACGACGTGGACGGCGTAATCAACCTCTGCAAACCCGTCGGTTTCAGCAGTGCTCAGGCACTGGAAGAGGTGCGCCGCATCACCGGGCAGCGCAAGAGCGGTCACGCGGGGGCGCTCGACCTGCTCGCCGACGGCGTCCTCGTGCTGTGCCTGGGGCGAGCCACCAAACTCGTCGAAGCGTTGATGCACCAGCCGAAGTTGTATCGCGTGACGGCGCGACTGGACGTGACGAGCGAGACTTACGACCTGGAGCTGCCGCTCGTGAGCGTTCCCGGAGCGCGCCCGCCGACGCGCGAAGAACTGCGGACGGTACTGGGGGGCTTCGAAGGTGTCACCGAACAGGTGCCGCCGACGAGCAGTGCGGTGAAAGTGGGCGGCCGGTCGGCCTACGAGCTGACCCGCGCAGGGCGTCCGCCGACGTTGGCCGCTCGGCCCGTCCGGATCGACTGGATTGCCGTGCGCGGTTACGAATGGCCGGCACTGGAGTTTGACATGTGCTGCGGGCGTGGCACGTACGTCCGCTCACTGATCCGTGATCTGGGTATTCGCCTCGGGACGGGTGGGTGCCTGACCGCGCTGCGCCGATTGGCGGTCGGGCCCTTTCATGTCGATCAAGCGTGGACGCTCGCCCAGTTGGCCGCCGACCGCGGGGGTGCCCTGATTCCACTTGACAAAGCCCGAGCCCTGCTAGCCGCCGCTCCAGCATCGTTACCGCGCCCGGTTGGAGAGACCGGCAGCTCGTAGCATGTGATGCGGGGTGGGTGGGCGAGCCTCCCGGCAAGCCGCAGAACGGGAGGGCGAGCCTCCCGGCGAGCCGCGGCTCGGCAATGCCGGCGCACCGGAATCCCCCCTTTGTCTGGCGTCAACGAACGCCCATTTCGCGGCCGATGACGATTCGGCCGGTGCGGGACTTGTCCACGCGACGGATTCGCGCCACACTAACATTGCCCTGAAAAAGCCTCGGTACGTTTGCGGCCGGTGCTCGGCCGAGCAAAAGCATGTGGCATGCGCGGCGCCTGCCACCTTACGTGCTCAAACGGGAGTACCGAAGCTGGGCGCATGTCCGGCCAGACACCGTGGTATAGGGAGCGCGACGTTGAGCAGCCAACGCAGCAAACTCATCGTGGTCGGGATCGTCGCCTTGGTGGCGGTCGGGTTCGCGCTGCACCGCGCGCAGCCCAAGGGGCGGTTGCCGGACGACATCAACTTCGTCTGTGCCGCCACGGGCCAGACATACAAGCTCGACCGCGACGAGGTAACGCGCATTCCCGCGCAGAACCCCAAGACGGGGGAATACACGCTGTTTCCGTGCTACCTGGCCGAGGGGGTCTTGCAGGTCAGCACCCGCCACGCGGGCGGGTTGGCCCAGCTTGGGGAGAAGAACCGCTATGTCGATCCGGAGACTTTGGCGGTCCGCCCGCCGCGGTAACCGGCAGGCCGTGGCGTTCACGCTGATCGAGCTGCTCGTCGTGGTGGCCATCCTGGCCATTCTGATGTCGATCCTGCTGCCCAGCCTGGGCGCGGCACGCGAGCAGGCCCGGGCCGTCGTCTGCGCTCAGCACCTGCGCCAGTTCGGCAATGCGCTGCAAGGCTATGCCACCGAGAACCAGGAATGGATCCCCGGGACGAATACCACCGGCGTCGCCCTGAAGGCGAAGCGGATGTCCTGGGGGGCGGACATCGGGCAGCTCTTCCAATCGCGGCTGCCCGTGCAACCGTTCGATTGGATGACGCCCCTGCTGGCCTACGCGACGGAATTGCCGGCGGTCCGGGCGGACCGGTTCAAGTTCCTGCTGGAGAAGTTCCGTTGCCCCTCGCAGTTCTATCCCTCCGTGGTCTATGAGTTCAGCAGCGGTCCGGACATCAACGACTTCTACGAGCGCGCCCCGTGGCCGGCAATCAGCTACTTGATGTCGGTGCATTTCCAGTACGTCGGTCAGAACGACAAACGTGTGCTCGGTTACATGGACCACCCGTCCCTAACTCTGCCCATCCCGGCGGAGGCGGCGGACCCGCAATGGGAGGTGCTGGTCAGGAAGTTCGACCCGCGCATCAACCTCGTCGGTCCGGCGGCGAGCAAGGTCTTCGTCGCGGACGGCACGCGCTTTCTTGACGAAAGCCTGATCCTGGATCACGACGTGTCCGTGTTGCCCCAGTTCTTCGGTTCGTTTGCCTCCGCCGGCGCGTGGTGGGCGGGGGACCGTGCCTACGGCGTGCGGATCGGCTCGCGAAACTGGGACAACCGGCCGGTGAACGCGGGCTCCAAGGGCGACGGTCAGAATCTGGCGATTTCGTATCGTCACGGCCGTCAGCAGGGCGTGTTCTCGGGCAGCGCCCGCGACAACCGGGGCGAGATCAACGCCGTATACTTCGACGGGCACGTCGAGCGGCTGAATGATCGGCGGTCGCGCGACGCGCACCTGTGGTATCCGTCGGGGGCCGTGGTCAAGAAGCCGATGGAGGGCATGACCAGCCTGCCAATGGACTTCGTGATTCCCTGAGAGGGCCTCGGCCGCGCGGCCGTCGTGCGGTCGCGTCGCGGCTGAGGAAAGAAGCGTAACTCTAGTGTTAGCGAAAAAGGAGGTCGAAACCATGAAGCGTACTCTGTCTCTGTGTCTTCTCGCCGGGCTGGGCCTCGTGGGCCCGGTCGTCGGACAGGACAGCACGTCGATCGCGACCGCGATCGGCGACGCCGTGTTCTGCACCGATCCGGCGGAGCAGCGCAACACCTACGTGGTGGACACGCAGACGTTCACCAGCAGTTGGGGGCAAAACTATCGCATCGCCCCGCTCGTCAAGAGCAGCAAGACCGGCTGGACTTTCCTGAACTCCCTCATTAGTGCCCAGGGCATCAGCAACACCCAGCTGGCCAATGAGCCGTTCCCGTTCAGCAGTTACGCCCTGTGGACCGCCCCCGGCCACGGCGTGAACGCCGGCTTCAATCTTCCGCCGACGCAGAGCGTCAACACGACCGGCTGGCGCGGGAACCAGTTCGCGGTCGGATTTGTCGACTACGGCCGCGCGGATGGCGGCTCCAACGCCAATGCCAGCAACGTCACCGCGGCCGTCGTCAACTGCAAGCCGGCGGAACCGCACCGGCTGTACGTCACCCGCGTCCAGGCCGCGGTCAACATCGACGATGTGCTCAACGTGGGCGAGCAGGGTCGGGCCGCGTTCGGCTTCGGCGGCGTGGACTCCCACGGCAACGTCCACTTCCGCGGCGACGATTTCAATGCCAATGGGTTGAACCCGCTGGTTGGCGAGCACTACTTCCGCGTGAACCTCCTGCGGCGCAACCCGGCGGTGTACAACCTGATCGACGCGATGGGCTCGAAGATGGACCCTTTCCCGGCCACCTGCTGGGTCATGGACTGCTTCGCGTGTACGGCCTATGAGGACACGCACATTTGCCCGAGCATTCTGCCGCAGCAGTTGGGTGGCCCGCGCGTGCTCGGGGCCGACTTCCGCAATCAGTACGTCTACGAGTCCGCCGGCTGTCCCAATCCGTCCGTCGTGCGCACCCCGGCGCACCTCGTCGCCCTCAACCAGCGCGGCTGCGTGAGCTTCAGCCACCGACTGACTTGCGGGGACAGCGTCGGCACCGCGGGCATGGTCGCGCTCGACGCCGCGGGCAAGTCGCGCGTCCTGAACTTGTGGCGCGTCCAGGCCGACGGCAGTGTCGTGGCGGGCTCTCCCATCGCTCTGGACCCCACCGCCAAGCTCGGCCTGCCCGGCGGGGCGTTCGACGGTTACCACGGCACGCACGCGTTCAATGGCGGCAACGGCCTCGTGGCCGTTGGCAGGGACCAGGCGGGACGCGGGCTTGCCGCCGCGACCTGGTACAAGGACGGCACGCCGACGGACGAGGAGAACATGGTCCTCGTCGCGCGGTTCAACTGTGCTGACCCGAACCCGGCCAATGCCGAGTGGACGATCGCGGCCCAAGCCACGATCGAGGATCGCACGCCGATCCTCAACGGTCCCGGCGGTCAGGCGATCGGGCGGTTGGCGCGCCGGCTGGTGGGCGGGAACTATGTCGGGCCGTCGATCTCGGTCCCGGCCATGGACGCGGTGGGTAACCTGTATTTCCTGGCGGTGTGCGAGGTTTTCGCGACGCCGAACAACTACTTCGCGTACTGCCTCGTGCGGGCGGTGTACAACCCCGCTGCGTTCACGTATGAGCTGGAGTTGCTGCTGGAGAGTGGTTCGGCGACCGAGCCCTTCGGCGACGTTCTCCGCGGCTTGAACTCGGACACCGACTATAAGATCACGTTCCTGACGCTCGCCTATGCCAGCGGGCACTCCTCCGGTTCGCTGTTCTCCGGAAACGTCATGCAAACCGGCTACAACAACATGGACGTCAGCACGTTGAGCACCGCCGATCCGCGGACCCTCGGCGGCCTGGTCCTCAACGCGACCATCGTGTACGACGTCAACCGCGACGGCGTGTTCAACAGCACCGTCGGCGGACCGGACGAGCCGTACTCGGTGCTGCTCTACATCGGCGCCGACGACGCCGGCCCGACGATTTGCCGCGGCGACCTGAATTGCGACGGAGTCATCGACTTCGGCGACATCAACCCGTTCGTGCTGGCCCTGTCGAGCTGGCCGGCCTGGCTCCAGCAGTACCCCAACTGCCCGCCTCAGAACGCCGACGTTAACGGCGACGGGCAATATGGCGGGTCGCAGGGCTTCGGCGACATCAACCCGTTCGTGGCGTTGCTGGCCTCGGGCGGCGGAAACCCGATCCCGTGCCCGTAGCCGGGCGCACCGGCTGTTGATCCGCGGCCTGTAAAGACGGAGTTGGTTCAACAAACGTCAGCGCCCGCGGCGGTTCATCCCCCCGCGGGCGCTGCTTGTCATGTGCTGGGAAACACCGCGTCAGAACGCGTGTTCGCCGGTGATTTCGCGGCCGACGATGAGCTGGTGGATGGTCTCGGTGCCCTCGTACGTGATCACGCTTTCCATGTTCAGCGCGTGGCGGATGGGGCAGCACTCGACGGAGATGCCGCCGGCGCCGAGCAGGTCGCGGGCCTCGCGGGCCACGTCGAGGGCCATGCGCACGGTGTTCCACTTCGCCAGGCAGACCTGCGAATAGCTCATCTTGTCCTGGTCCTTCAGCCGGCCGAGCTGCCAGACCAGCAGTTGCGACGTGGCGATGCGGCGGACCATGTTCGCCAGCCGCTGTTGGATGAGCTGCTTGTGGACCAGCGTCTCGCCGAACAGGACGCGCTGGCGGGCGAACGCGAGCGCCTCGCGGTAACACGCCTGGGCGGCGCCGACGGCGCCCCAGGCGATGCCGTAGCGGGCCTGGGTCAGGCAGCTCAGGGGGGCGCTGAGGCCCTCGGCCCTGGGCAGGCGGTTGCGGTCAGGCACGCGGCAGTTGTCGAAGAACAGCTCCGACGTGATCGACGCCCGCAGCGAGAACTTGTGCTTGATGTCGCTGGAGGTGTAGCCGGGCGTCCCCTTCTCGACGAGGAACCCGCGGATGCCTTCGTCGGTCATCGCCCACACGACCGCCACGTCCGCGATCGTCCCGTTGGTGATCCACATCTTGGCGCCGTTGAGGACCCAGTCGCCGCCGCTCTTCTTGGCGTGCGTCTTCATCGTCCCGGGGTCGGAGCCGCCGTCGGGTTCGGTGAGGCCGAAGCAGCCCACGGCCTTGGCTTGCGCCATCGCGGGTAGCCACCGCTGTTTCTGCTCCTCCGAGCCGTAGCGGTGAATCGGGTACATGCACAGCCCGCTCTGGACGGAGCCGAAGCTGCGCAGCCCGCTGTCGCCGCGCTCCAGCTCCTGCATGATGAGCCCGTAAGCGACATTGGACAGCCCGGCGCAGCCGTAATCGTGCAGGGTGGCGCCGAAGATGCCCAGCTCGGCCATCTCGGGCACCAGTTCTCGCGGAAAGCGCTCGTGTTCGAAGCAATCGGCGATGATCGGCAGCACGCGTTCGTCGACCCAGCGGGCCACGGTCGCATGCACTTGCCGCTCGTCGTCGGTCAGTAGTTCGTCCAGCAACATGAAATCGGGGGCGTCGATATTCGGCTTCACCTGGCTGATCTCCCGCGGGGGCCGGACCACACCCGCCACAACCTGCCCGCGCCACGCCCGACTCCGGGCATCGTCGCGCGGGCCGGCGCGGCCGGCCGGCCTCCCGAGTTCCTTCGGAGTATACCGGGGGGCCCGGCCGGCGGCCAAGCGATGCTCTTCCGCACTTGATGCCGACCGCCGGGCGAACTACAACGCCCGGGGGCCCCGTGCGATCGCGGGGCCGCCGAACCGTCGAGAGCGGTATGCCCCGGCGAATCCTGTGCCCGCTGTGTCACCGCGTGCTGATCGCCGCCGACCTCGTCGCCGGCGAGACCAAACGGTGCCCGGTGTGCGGCGGCGTGTTTCAAGTGCCGGCGTTCATGGCCCCGCCCGCGGCCCCACCCCCGCCCGCCGCGGCCGCCATTCCCCGCTGTCCCGGATGCGGTCAGGAAGTCGGGCCGACGGCCACGATCTGCCGCCGGTGTCATCGGGACCTGCGCACCGGACGACGGCTGCCCTGGCGCCGTCGGCTGCGTTTGTTCACCTGGCGTTTCTGGGCCGCGGCCGGGTTGGGGCTTGCGTTGGGGGGGATTCTACTTGTCGCGGCGGTGCAGTTCTGGCTGATTCGGGCGCGGACGACCGATGTGACCTTCGTCCCCACGACGCAGCGGGCAGCTCCCGTGGACCACCTGACCCGGGCCTTGCTGGCGGCGGGCAACGCGGAGGAGCGTCGGGCCGCTTTGGACGCGTTGCGGGGCGTTGAGGCCCAGGCCGCCCCCGCGGTCGCGGAGCACTTGGCCGCGAGCCTGGAAAGAGCGGACGGGTCGCCCGCGCTGGGTGCGAACCAGCAGGCGGCGATCGACTTGCTGGCACGACACGGGCCGGCCCATCCCGACGCAAAGTCGTCCTGGTGTGAGTTGTTGACGCGCTGTCAGCAGGTTCGCGGCCTGCGCGACGCGGCCCTGCGCGCCCGGGCCCTGCTCGGGGATGCCGGAGCGTTGGACGAGTTGGCCCAATTGTGGCTGTCACAACTGGACCACCTCTTGCTGCTGAAACGAGTGGCCGGCGCGACTCAGAGCGAGAATCATCCCGCGATGGCGTTGCTGCTCCGTCGTTCCGCCGAGGAAACGGCCCGGGCCGCCGACGGTCTGCGCGCGCTCGCCCACGACGACGCGGCGCCCGTGTTCGAGCGCGTGGTCAGCGCGTACTGGGGCAGTTGGCAGTGGTTGGGTCAGGACGCGGGCGAGCGCTTGGCCGAGGAGATCTTCGACTTGGGCCGGCCGCCGGGCGCCCGGCTGGAGTTCCGGCCGGAGGACGTCCGCCGTCCGCGCGATGCGCTGCGCGCCGTGGCGCAGCGGGCCGCGCCGGCGACGCGCGCGGCGGCCGGGCTGATTCTCTTGCAGCGCGGCCCGCAATATCGGACGCTCTGCCACGCGATCGCCGACACGCTCGCGGCCCTGCTGCCCGACGCGGACGCCGTCGACCAGCAGCGGCTCACCTGGACCATCGGTCTGCTGCGCGGCCGCCTCTTCGGCCCCGAACCGCGGCGCCACCCGTGGGATGTGACGCACGACGAGATCACCGCCGCCCAGCGCTGGGCCCACCCGGACCAACCCGCGCTGCTGAAAGGCTCTCTGCCGCCGCCCCCATTGCTGCGGTACCGGGCCGTGACGGCGGCGCGGCGTCTGGAGCAGGACTTGCTGGCGGACCTGACGGCAAGCTGGCCCTCGGCGGCGACGGCGCTGGACCGCTGGCTGCGGGCGGGGCTCGGTTGTACCCCGCGCATCGAGGCCCTGCTCAATCCCGCGCAACGCACGCCAAGCTACCCCGGGCTCGCCGCCGCCCTGGTCATCGTCGCCGCGTCCGACGCCTGGACGCTGCAACCCCAGCTGGAATTGTGGTACGAAGCGACCGAGCAACCGGCGTGGGTCCGGGCGCTGGCGTACACGGTGCTGGGGAGCTTCGACGCACGCCGCGGCCGCTGGGACAGCGGCTGGCCGGCGGGCCTGGATCTCGGCGATGTGGCGCCACTGGAGCGCGGGGAGCCGGGCTGGCGCCACTTCGGACGGGTGCTGGCCGCCGGCGGGTCGCCCATGCTGTCGCGGTTGCGGGATTTCGAGCCGGGGCCGCTGCCGGGCCGAATCCGCGATAGACTCTTGCAGGCGGCGGCGGACGCCGCCCGGGGCCCGACGGGCCCGTGAGCGGGCCTGGGACCGCAGGAGGCCGCTGTGCCGCTGATACCGATCGGGACCGAGATTCGTCCGCGACGGACCCCCGTGGCGAATTGGGCGCTGATTGGGGTGAACGTCGCAGTTCACGTCCTGGCCGGGCCGGTCAGCCGAGTTGTGGGCTTTGACCTGCACACCGAGTGGGCCCTCGACGCCGCCCGCCCCGCGTTGCACCAGTATGTCACGTACCAGTTCCTGCACGGCGATGTCTGGCACCTTGTCGGCAACATGCTGTTTCTGTGGATCTTCGGCAACGCGGTGTGCGATCGCATGGGGTCGCTGGGGTACCTGCTGTTCTATCTCGCGGGCGGCGTATTCGCGGGCTTCGCGTTCGCCACGGCGGCGGACAACCCGATCGTCGGGGCGTCGGGGGCGATTGCAGCGGTGACGACGGCGTTCCTCGCGCTGTACCCCCGCGTCCACGTCACCATGCTCGTATGGATGTTCTTCATCTTCACCTTCCAGATTCCCGCGATGATCCTGATCATTTTCAAGATCATCCTGTGGGACAATATCATCGCCCCGGCGATTGACCAGGGAGCGGCCTCCAACGTCGCGTACTCCGCGCATCTGGCGGGCTACGCCTTCGGCTTCACGGTGGCGATGGCGCTGCTGGCCGTTCGCGCGCTGCCGCGCAACCCGTTTGACATGGTGGCGCTGTGGGACCGCTGGCGACGCCGGACGGGCTTCGGCAGTGAGATCATGCCTGGCGTTCTGACCGCGCGTCCCGTCGTGGCCGAGGAGCTCGATTCGCGCCCCCTCGAAAATGTCCCGCTTACGCCGGTCGAGCAGTTACGGGAGGAGGTGGCGGCCCGGCTGGCGGAGCACGACCTGCCGGGGGCGGCGGCCGCCCATCGTCGCCTGATGGAGTTGGATGAGCACCAGGTGCTGGCCCGCGCGCCGCAACTCGAGATCGCCAATCACCTGGCGCAAACACGCCGCTACGACCAGGCCGCCCGCGCCTACGAGGCCTTCCTCACCGCGTACCCGGGCTCGGCGGACGCCGCCCAGGTGCGCCTGTTCCTGGGGCTGATCTACGGCCGATATCTGCAAGACTACCCGCGCGCGGTCGCCCACCTACGCGAGGCCCTGACGGGCCTGCAACTCGACGCCCAGCGGACGTTGGCCGAAGAGGAACTGCGGCAGGCGGAGGCCCGACTATCGGGCCCGGCCGGCCCCGGCGGAACCTAGCGCCGTGGCCATCACCCGTGGGGGAAGGCCTCTACTCAACGCGGACCGACGCGGGGTCGATATCCCCGTGGGTGATTGCGCGGCGCCGGTGCCGCGCCCCGCCCCGCACCGTCGGCCCGTGGGGCGCGCCCCGGGCGGCGAGAGCACTATGGACCTGGCCACAATTATCGGTTTTGCCCTGGCCATCGGCCTCACGGCCTGGTCCATGATCATGGGCGGCGGGCTGGGGCCCTTCATCGACATCCCGTCGGCGATCATGGTGTTCGGCGGGTCGATCGGCGTGACCGTGATGTCGTTGCCCATTGGCACGACCAAGAAGGTCGCGCGCGTCCTCCGCAAGGCCGTGGTGACACGACCGGTGGATCCCGTGGAGCACGTCACCGCGCTCGTCAAGCTGGCCGAGGTCGCGCGGCGCGACGGCATCCTGAGCCTCGAGAACCACCTCAACGACGGGGACTACGACGAGTTCATGGTGCGCGGACTGCGCATGGCGATTGACGGCCAGGATCCCGCCATCATTCAGGGGGCCATGGAGAAAGAGGTCGAGTGCATGCTCGGCCGCCACGGCGAGGGCAAGGTGATTGTCGACACGTTGGGGAAATACGCCCCGGCGTTCGGCATGTTGGGCACGATCATCGGCCTGGTGGTGATGCTCAAGAACATGGACGACCCGTCGAAGATCGGACCCGGCATGGCGTTGGCGCTCATTACGACCTTCTACGGCTCGGTGCTGCTGAACGTGGTCTGGGGCCCCCTGGCGGACAAGCTCGCGCTCCGCAGCAATGAGGAGCTGGCCATCAAGGCGCTGATCATCCAGGGGGTGATGAGCATTCAAAGCGGCGACAACCCGCGCATCGTTCAGCAGAAGCTGCTGTCCTTCCTGAATCCCCAACAGCGCGCGCGCCTGGAAGCCAGAGAATAGGCGTACCGCCCGTTGCCGTCATGGCCATCAAGAAGAAGGAAATCCCGCCGCCCTCGTGCCCCATGTGGTTGGCCACCTATGGCGACCTCGTGACCAACATGCTCGTCTTCTTCGTCCTGCTGGTCTCGATGAGCGAGATCAAGAAGGACGACCGTTTCGCGGACTTCATGCAGGCGTTGCGCGAGGCCTTCGGCTACGTCGGCGGCATGGAATCCGTCCCCTACGAGCAGGTCTTTCAGCCCAAGAACGTGGACCTCATGCAGCTCCTCATGGTCCCGGTGCGCCCCTTCGACTGGAGCGAGGCCCCCGACCCCGGCGTCCGCGGCAAGCACCACAACGTCACCAACATCCGCCGCGAGGAGAAGTTCGAAATCGGCGGCAAGTTCCGCTTCCCCGAGCTCGTGGCCGCGCTGCAACCCGAGCACGACGCGCTGATCGCCGAGTACGTCGAGAAGCTGCGCGGGCACCGCACGCAGATCGAGCTACGCGGCCACTGCAGCCGCGCGCCGGTGGCCGGCACGGACTTCCCCGACCACTTCGCCCTGTCCGTCGCCCGGGCCCGCGCGGTGGCCGACGCGCTCATTCAACACGGCGTCGAGGCCGAGCGGATCGTCGTGGTCGGCGTCGGGGCCAACGAGCCCATCGCCGTGGAAGCCTACAGCCCGGCCGAGCGGCAGGAGAACGACCGCGTCGAGGTGTTGCAAGTCAATCGCCGGGTCGAGGACTTCACAACCACCAGTTCGTCCCCCTGACCGCTGCCGGTCGTTGGGGATTCCCGCGGCAACACGGTCCATCACGCCCCACCCGAGGCCGAGCACGTCGTGTCTTGACCGCTGAGCCGGGTCAATTGACGCCGCCGGTCGCGGGTCTATACTGATTCCCATGAAACGACTGCTTGTGGTGGTCCCGCTGGCGCTGGCGGCCTTGGCCGCGCTGATCTGGAGCCAGCAGCGAACCGCGCCGCTCTTTGTGTCCGGCTTCATCGAGTCGCACCAGATTCGCGTGGGGTCGCGCGTCGGGGGGCGCGTGGCCGAGGTCCACGTGGTCGAGGGCCGGCGCGTGACCCGCGGCCAGCCGCTGGTAACGCTCGATCCGTATGACCTGAATGAGCGGCGGGCGGAAGCGAGGGCCCGGCTCGCCGCCGAGCAGGCCCACCTCGACCGCCTGCGGGCCGGCAGCCGGAAGGAGGAAATCGAACAGGCCCGCGCGGCCCGCGATCGCGCTCAGGCCGTGCTCGATAAGGCCCTGGCCGGCCCGCGCCCCCTGGAGTTCAAAGTCGCGGAGGACATCGTGGCGGCGGCGGAAGCGGAGGCGGTCAAGGCCCGCAAGGACTACGAGCGCGTGAAGAAGCTGTTCACGCAGGGCCAGGCCGCCGAAGAGGAGATGGACGCCGTCGCGCGGGCATTCGGCGTGGCGGAGGCGAACCTCGCGCGGGCGCGGAACGAATTGGAGCTGCTGCGCGAGGGCACGCGGGCCGAGGACGTCGCCGAAGCCCGGGCGCGGCTCGCGGAGGCGGAGCAGCTTCTCGCGTTGCTTCAAGCCGGGGCGCGGGTGGAGGACATCGCCCAAGCCGAGGCGACCGTCACCGCGGCCCGCGCCGCCGTCGCCGTCATCGAGCGGCAGCTCGCCGAGCTCACGGTCACCGCGCCGTTGGACGCAATCGTCGAGGCGGTCGATCTGCGGCCGGGCGACTTGATCGCGCCGAACGCGCCGGTGGTGGCCCTGGCCGATCCGTCCGAGTTGTGGGTCCGGGCCTTCGTGCCGGAGAACCGCCTCGATCTGGCCCTCGGGCAGAAGGTCGCCGTCCGCGTCGATTCGTTCCCGAATCGCCGCTTCGCCGGTCACGTTACCTTCGTATCGCGCGACGCCGAGTTCACCCCCGCCAACGTCCAGACGCCGGAGGAACGCAGCAAGCAGGTCTTCCGCATCAAGGTCGTGCTGGACGAGGGGTTGGATGTGCTGCGGGCCGGGATGGCCGCCGACGTGTTCCTGGGGCCGGCGTCATGACCGGCCCGGGGGCGGACGCCCCGGTCATCGAAGCCGACCGCCTGACCCGCCGCTTCGGCCACGTCGTCGCGGTCCACGAGGTCAGCTTCGCCGTCCCGAGGGCCGCGATCTACGGCTTTCTCGGTCCCAACGGCAGCGGGAAATCGACGGTCATTCGCGTCCTGTGCGGCGTCCTGCGGCCGTCGGGCGGGCGGGGGGCCGTGCTGGGCCACGATGTCGAGCGGGAAGCCGAGGCCATCAAACGCCGCATCGGCTACATGTCGCAGAAGTTCAGCTTGTACGCCGACCTGAGTGTGGAGGAGAACCTCGATTTCTACGGGCGGATTTACGGTCTGTCGCGGGCGCGCGTGCGGCAGCGCAAACAGGAGCTGTTCGACCTGACCGGCATCGGGCCGTTCGCGCCGCGGCTGGCGCGGCGGCTTTCCGGCGGCTGGAAGCAACGTCTGGCGCTGGCGTGTGCCCTGATTCACGAGCCGGACGTGCTGTTCCTCGATGAACCGACGGCGGGTATTGATCCCGTCGCGCGACGCGAGTTGTGGGACCTGTTGTTCGCGCTGTCCGGCCGCGGCGTGACGTTGTTCGTCACGACGCATTACATGGACGAGGCGGAGCGTTGCACACACGTGGGGTACATTTATCTGTCGCGGCTGATCGTCCACGGCCGGCCCACCGACCTGAAGCAACTCGAAAGCGTCACGCCGCCCGGCACGCGCCGCCTGGAGATCCTCTGCCCGCAACCGGCGGTGACCCTGCCGCGACTGCGGGCGGTGACCGGCGTGCGTGACGCCACGCTGTTCGGCGAAGCGGTCCACGTGCTGGTCGACCATGTGGTCGATGACGCCGCTCTGGTGGCCGCGTCCGGCCACGCGCCGCCGGCGGTCGAGTTGCGGCCGATCGCCCCGTCGCTGGAGGACGTGTTCGTCACGCTCAGCCGGCAGGAAGCCCGGCGGAGGGCGTCATGAACGGCTTGTGGGCGATTCTGCTCAAGGAATTCGCGCACATCCGCCGCGAGCCGATTACACTGTTCTTCGCGTTCTTTGTCCCCGTGTTTCAGCTCACCATCTTCGGCTACGCGATCAACACGACGATCGACGACATTCGCGCGGTCGTCTACGACCTGGACGGCCGCGAGGCCGGCCGCGAGCTGGTGGCCGCGTTCGAGAACTCGCGCAAGTTCAAAGTGGTCGGCCGCGTCCACGACCAGGGGAGCTTCGATTACGCGCTCGCCTCGGGCCGGGCCAAGGTCGGAATCAAGATCCCGCCGGACTACAGCGACCGGCTGTTGCGCGGCCAGCAGGCGACGGTGCAGGTGCTCATTGACGGCAGCGATTCGCAGGTGGCGACCACGGCGCTGAACGGCGCGGCCCTGCTGGGGCTGATGCAATCGTTGGGGCGCGGCCGGGCGCTGGCGGAATCCGTGCAGTTGGCCGCGGCGCGCGATCCGGCCGGCCGGATCGCCCTGCCGATCGAGGTCCGGCCGCGGCTGCTCTACAACCCCGACCTGAAGAGCGCCCATTTCTTCGTCCCCGGGCTGATCGGGATCATCATGCAGCTCGTGACGCTGTTCCTCACGTCGTTCGCCATCGTCCGGGAGCGCGAGCAGGGCACCCTGGAACAGCTCTTCGTCACCCCGGTCGGCCGCGCGGGCCTGCTGATCGGCAAGCTCATCCCCTACGCCGTCATCAGCTTCGTGGAAACGCTGATCGTGCTCGTGGTGATGGTGTTCGTCTTCGGCGTGCCGATCCGCGGCGAGCTGGTCCTGCTGCTCGGTCTGTGTCTGTTGTTCCTGTGTACCGCCCTGGGGCTGGGGTTGCTGGTTTCGACGTTGGCCCGGACGCAGCTTCAGGCGATCCAGTTCGCGTTTCTCATCATGATGCCGTCGATCCTGCTGTCGGGGTTCGTCTTCCCGCGCGAGGCGATGCCGGCGCCGATCTACTGGCTCAGCTTCGCCATCCCGGTGACGTACTTCCTGGAAATCCTGCGCGGGATCATCCTGCGGGCGGCGACGCTGCCCGACCTGCTGCCGCACGTGACGGGGCTGGCGGTCTGCTGCGTGGCGATCCTCACCCTCAGCATCGCCCGCTTCCGCAAGCAACTCGACTGACCCCCGTGCGCCCGGCGGTCAAACCCCGGTCGCCGGCCGGAGTTCCGCCACGCCTGCAACGTGTTCTTGTGGTGCTTTGACCAATCCGTCAACGGGTGCGGTTCAGCGACGAAGGCTGTAGACCTCGATGGTGCCGAAATCGCGGGTGGTGAAACGGTCCAGCAGCACGCCGCAATGGGCGATCAGTTCGTCGTCGACTCGGTCACATACGAAGCGCCATTCGTCCTCGAGACCGCCGGCCCGGTAGACCGGTTTGCTGGCGCGCGGCCCGCTGCCGTCCAAGTGCCAACACAGGTCGCTGCCACGAACCACATATTCGGGACGGAAGTGCACCAACCGCGCCTGCGCCAGGGCGCGTGTTTCCGACGCCGGCGCTGCCTCCTCGTTTATGTCACTGAGATATGGGTATTTGTACAAGCCGGTCCAGAACACCAGCCGGCCATAGACCCGCGCGC
Source organism: uncultured Planctomycetales bacterium (assembly GCA_964462635.1). Lineage (GTDB taxonomy): Bacteria > Planctomycetota > Phycisphaerae > UBA1845 > Fen-1342 > JBFMAI01. Next base: position 2,186 of record CAYWYJ010000009.1, on the reverse strand, counting down.
CCGTCGGGATGTGCCGCGCGATGCGCTGACACATCGCGTCGTAGTCGGCGTTGCGGTAGGCATAAGTCAGGTACGCGTTGCCGCCCAGGTTCACGGCGAGAGACAGGGCAATGCCTGCGACCGCGAGGGCCCGCACCCCGTGTCGCCACCGACGGCGGGTGGGCCGGACGCCCGCCCACTGCCAGAGCTGCGCGGCCCAAACCACGACCAGGGCTGCCAACCACGGTGAGAGTACGACCAGATACCGCGGCTTGCCGGTGCGATTGATTAAGGGCAGCAGCAAAGCGTGCCCCACAACTAGCACGATCGCCCAGACCTGGACCGGCTGGCGGTGCCGGAGCCCGACGATCAGCCCCAGCGCCACGCCCAGGACGTACGGTGCCCGGTGAACCGGCATCAGATACGTCCGCCACCGGTTTAGTTCACGAACGAGCAGGGCCACGGGCGAGTCGGCACCGATTTCGGTGTAGTACTCGCCGAGTTGGCCGCAGAAGTGCACGTCGTAGTGGACCTGGGCATACGCGACCCACGCGATGAACGGCGCCAGCCCCACCAGGCCGCCCGTCGTATACGCGGCCAGCGCCCGGGCCGTCCGGCGGTGTCGTCCAACCTGACAGAAGATCAACACCAGGCCCAGCACGACAACGGCCAACATGTTCGGATGGGTATAGCATCCGACCGCCCCGATCACCCCGGCCCCGAACCAGGGCAGCGAACCCCGGCCCACCGTACCGCGGGCGAGAAGCGCAACCATCCAGATGCTGGCGCAGAGGAGATACACTTCCGGGCGCACCGTCCGTGCAGCGAGGAAGACGTGCATCTCCAGGGAGGTGAGTAGCGCGGTCAACCAGGATAACGCCGGTGAAAGCCAGACGCGCATCAGATAGAAGACCCCCCACACGGCCAAGAGCCCGACCAGTACCGAGGCCAGTCGGCCGGTGTTCAGCGAGAAACCGAGCAGCCGGTAGCCGGCGGCCAAGACCAGACTCTGCGTAACCCGCGGCTGGATGAAGGCCCGGTCAATCCCATGCCGATTCTGGATCACCGGGTTGCGCAGGTGTCCTTCGTAGGCCAAGGCGTAGCCGGTGAGGGCTTCCCAGCTCTCGTCCATTATTACCCGCGGGACCTTGCTGAGGAGCGGTAACGACTCAGCCAAGTACAGGGCCGTGAGGGTCGGCACCCACAATAGGACGCTGTGACGCCCAAACCGGCGAGCTGTGGCCGGCACGGCACGCTCGCAGCGCTTCGGCACGCTCTCGGCCTGTGCGGCCGGCATGGCACACCCCGTCCTGCGCGACCCGGGCTCGTCTTGCGCCGCCCGGCCCTCCTATCTTGCATCGTACCAAGTGAGCAACTTCGATCCAAGCCTGCCCGGCTATGTTCCAGCTCGCACTAATGGCCAAGGGCCCACTTCGACCCAGTTCCCCTGGCAGGCCCGGCCCGGCTGCGCTCCGTGTGGCCACCAGGCCGGGCGTGGGATCGGTCACGGTGAGGTTCTGCATCGTGCGGCAGCGCGACCCGCGTCTGTCCATCCCAGCCTGCCGAGAACGTGGCTCAACGATGCCTGCTTCCCGGCAGTGTTCGCCGTTGGCCGCGTAGCGGCGCTGGGGCTCCGCGTCGCTGGCTTCCGCGCGCGTGTTCGATTGACACGTGTTCGCGTGTTGGCCAAGCCACTCCGGCAAGCCGGGGCAACAAGGGCCCAGACTCGCCCAAGGAGGCGACCCAAGAGGCTGGACTGGTTGTGCCACCGCTGCCCTTGACCCGCAATCAGAACCCACCACGCAAGTGGTGGGCAGCTTCGCCCCGCGCCGGCGTGCGGGTTCTGATGGGTGCTCGTAGCCACTTGGTCGCCCCCGTGGCGTTGACTGCGTACTACGCCTGCGTACGCCGCGGCGCCTGCAACGTCCGATAGGCCGCGTTGTCCGTCTGAGCCATGAGGAAACCGCACAAAGATGGGGGTGGCGCGGCGACCCCGTCGCCGCGGCAGTTGGCGAGCGGCCAAGAGGCTATCCCATAACCCCCCTCCCCTTCAGGGAGGGGTTGGGGGAGGGTCAGGCCTCGCGGCGAATACCGGGCGCTTGATTGTCCAGGTAATACAGGCTGGGTTCTGGGATAGGTTCTAAACAAACGTTCAGGATCATGGGACGCCAACCGGGAGGGCGAGCCTCCCGGCGAGCCGCGGCTCG
>CAYWYJ010000008.1:0-56152 GCA_964462635.1 uncultured Planctomycetales bacterium | reverse complement strand
CCCAACGGCCCGCGGACGCTTGACCTCGATCTGTTGATCCACGGCCAGACCGTTGTGGACGAGCCCGACCTGGTCGTGCCGCATCCGCGTCTGCGCGAGCGCGAGTTTGTCCTGCGTCCTTTGGCCGACATTTGCACGCCGGAGCGCTGGGCCGCCCTGCGGTTGCCGCCCCGGCCCGACCCCGCGGAGGCCCCAGCGCATGTACCTCGATGTGCAAGCCGGACAGCGACCCTGGCGTGACCTCTACAAGCTGTGCATCGGCTTCATCAACCCGCGGCCGATCGCGCTGGTCTCGACTGTCGGCCCCGATGGCTCCGCCAATCTGGCCCCGTACAGCTTCTACAACATGGTCTCGGCCAATCCGCCGGTCGTCATCGTCTGCCCCACGGTCCGTCGGACGGGCGGTTCCAAGGACACGCTTATCAATATCCGCGCCACGCGGGAGTTCGTCATCGCGACGGTGTCGGCGGCGATGGCGCCGGCGATGAACCGCTGTGCGGCGGAGCTGCCGTATGGGCGGAGCGAGTTTGAGTTCAGCGGGCTGACGCCGGCGCCGGCAACACGGGTGCGGCCCGCGCTGGTGCGGGAGTCGCCGGTGAACCTGGAGTGCCGGCTGCGCGACGTCCTCGAGATCGGCTCCGGCCCGGGCAGCGGCAACGTGGTTTTCGGCGACATTCTGGCGCTGCACGTGGCGGACGAGATCCTGGATGAGCGCGGGATTCCCGACCCGCGCAAGCTCACGACGGTGGGGCGGCTGGGCGGCTCCTGGTACGCCAACGCCGACGACCCGTACGAGATGAAGATTCCCGAACCCTGACGGGCGGCCATAGCACGACACCCCTCCCGCTCAGGGAGGGGTTGGGGGAAGGTGGAATCCCCGGCCGAGGCTGCCCCCTCGGTCCTCCGGGCCGAATCGACTCCACCCCCCACGGAGCAACCCTACGCGGACCCTACGGCTGCGTCAGCAGCTCGACGAAGGGGTTGATGTCGCCGAAATCGACGCGCCCATCGCCGTTGATGTCTCCCAGGTGCCGGGGGCAGTTCGGGTAGACCTCGTAGTATGCCGAGAAGGCCGGCGGCTGGGCCAAGAGGGCGAGGACGAACGGATTGATGTCGCCGAAGTCCACGACGCCGTCGCAGTTCACATCGCCGAGGAGCGCCTGGCCATGCTTGAGATCCCAGCCGGTGCCGCCAAAGTAGCTTACTTGGGGCTGACCCGAGGCACCGAGGGCGAGACTTGTCCACTCTGCGCAGTTGCTCTCGATGCTCATGGAGTGCCAGCCCGCGCTGAAATCATCCCCTTCGTGCCAAGCGTAGCGCAACACGCAGCCGGGTCCGACAAAGCTAATCCCCGGTTGCGCGGACACCAGGATCGTGAGGCTCGTCCAGCCACCGCCCCCGGTCACCACCGTGTTGTGCCATCCCGTGTTGAAGTCGTCGCCCGTGTGCCAGGCGAACTTCAGCACGTTGTTTGTACCATCCCAGTAGCTGACTGCCGGCTGTCCCGTCGGCAGAATGGCCATGCTCGTATATTCGCCTACGCGACCATCGCTGTCGACGACAGTCGTGTGCCACTGGCCACCGGAGTCACGCCAGGCGAACTTCAGGTCATTGTCGGGATCGCCTTTCATGTAGGCTACCGCGGGGCGGCAGGGCAACGTCGGGTGGTCCGCAGGGAGAAACACCACGTCGCTCCAGTACCCGACCATCCCCTCGCTATCAACCACCGTCTTCTGCCAGTTGTTCGGCTCGGACGGCTCGGACCCAACGAGCTCGATGTAGTTCAGGTCGTCAAAGTGGTTGTAGGTGATGGCGGGCTGCCCTGAACAGGGATTGACGGCCAGGCTGGTCCACCACCGGTCGTCGTCCAGGGCGACCTGCCGCCAACCGGTCTGCCAGTCGTTGCCTTCGTGCCACAGGTAGTAGAGCGTGTTCTGATGGTGCGTGCTCATGGCGGGCTGTCCCGAGGGCAGAAGGGCGAGGCTGCTGTAGTCGCACCAGCCGCCACCCACTTTCGCGGATTCCCAATTGCCGCCTGGGCCGCGCCGCGCACACATCGGGTTGTATGCCGGATAAAACTCGCTGTAGGCCAGCAGTGGCTCTCCGCCGAACGGTCCTGTGCCGGGAACCACAAGCGAAGTGTGTTTCCCGACATCCCGGGCCTGGCGCAGGTTCGTGCTGCGCCAGCCGAAGGCGTCGTGGCGCGTGAAACAGAGATCGTAGTCGCGGAAGAACGTGATCACGGGTTCGTTGGCCCACGGACCGGTGGTCGGGACGGCCAAGCCGGTCTGCTGCCACCAGTTCACCGCCAAGCCGAGGGCCACCCTGTGCCACGCGCCCTGCTTGTCGAGCCATGCGAGTTTCAGACCCTCCGGGCCGCCGTAGCTGATTGCGGGCTGTCCGGACAGGTCCGAGCGGGTGGGGTCGAACGAGTACTGACTTCGATCCAGCGGCAGGATGGTCAGGCTTGTGCCTGAGCCCGTATCGCCATCGGCGTCGACCGTCGTGCTTTGCCACCGGGTGCCGTCGAACCACGCGTATTTCAGGTCCTGGGTCCCGCCGTCACGGTAGCTGATGCCCACCCAGCCCGGCATGGTCGGGTGCTGAGGCGGGAAGACCCGCAGACTGCACCACCAACCAACGTATTCGGCGTCCACCGTCCAGGTGTGCCAGCCACTGCCGTCGCGCCGGGCACACTTCAGATCCGCGGTCGCGTAGTCGAAGTAGCTGATCACTGGATAGCCGGACGACAGAAACGCCACGTTGCTGAATCCGCCCACGTCGCCCGATTGGTCGACGATCTCGTTGTACCACTGGCTGCCGTCAAACCAGCAGCAATTCAACACCGAGCCGCAGAAGGGGCCTGAGGCATAGCTGACGGCGATTTCCCCCGTGGGGAGGATCTCCAAGCTCGTGGCCATATCGACTTCGCCGGTGCCGTTTACGAGCTGCTGCACGTTCCACTTTCCGTTTCCATCCCGCCAGGCGTACTTCAGGCACTTCGCCGTGCGATCTTGGTAACTGATCGCCGGTTGGCCGCCGGGCTGAATCGCGAGGCTGTTCCATTCGCCCACCTGACCGGCGCTGTCGACCGTCGTACCGTGCCACTCAGTGCCGTCGAATTCGGCGTATTCGAGGTCCCCGTCAACCCGGTCGTAGTAGCTGATCGCCGGGTAGCCCGACGGCAGGATGGCAATGCTCGTGTAGTTACCGAACCCGTAGCCGTCCTCAAGCGTCGTGATTTGCCACGGGCCGTCGCCCAGCGCCATTCCCGCCGCGTACCCGAGCAGTCCCACGGCCACCAATCCCGCTAGTCTCCGCATCATGTCGTTCACAGTCGTACCTCCTTCAAGGATCCGCCGGCCCGTGCAGTTATCGCCCACTACGGCACCCGCCGGAGCCGACGAGCCGTCTTCCCCGCAGCGGGCGAACGCCGCTTGCCGATGCTCCCTTGTCAACTTCATGGGTTTCTACGCAATGCACGCCCGGCGGCTGCGCGGCGGAGAGGATTTGGAAGCACCTTTCTGTGAGAGGGGCCGATTCGTTACAATCGAGGTGTGGAGGCGTCGGCGTGGGCTCGTCGTCACAAGGGCCTTTCGGAGCGCAGTTTACGACCACACACTGGGTCGAGATTCACGCCGCGCGGACTCGCACGCCCGAGCGACGCCGGGAAGTGCTGGAAACGCTGATGCGGCGCTATTGGCGCCCGGTTTACCACTACCTCCGATCTCACCGATTCAACGACGCCGACGCCCGGGACATCACGCAGGACTTCTTCGTCGAGGTGGTCCTCGGCCGCGACCTGTTCGGGCAGGCCGACGAGCAGAAAGGCCGCTTCCGTCCCTACTTGCTGCACTGCCTCAAGAACTTTGTCCGCGAGCACAGCCGGCACGACGGCGCCCGCTGCCGGTCGCCCGAGCGCCCCCTGCTGTCCATCGAACGCTGGGTGAACTCCGACACGACACGCTATGACCCGCCGGCGGACGACGTGTCGCCCGACCGGCTGTTCCATCGCCAATGGGCGGCGAGCCTCCTCGAACAGGTGGTGCAGCGGCTGGCGGCGGACTGCCACGCGGCGGGGCTGGACGACCACTACACGATCTTCCACGAGCGCTTCGTGCGGCCGGCGCTGGAAGGCACCCCGCCGGCGGCGCTCGAGTCGCTCGCCAACCGGTTTGGATTGACCACGAAGCAGGCGGCGAACCGCGGGGAGACCGTTCGGCGGCGGTTTCGCAGCGTGCTGCTGGACGAGGTCCGGCTAACCGTGAGTGACCAGACCGAGGCGGAGGACGAAGTGCGCGGCCTGCTGGCCGAGCTACGCGGGTAAAACGAGGTGCCAGTGACGTTGTTCCGAGAGGCGGGAGGAGATGACTGAGCCAAGCGGGCGGGACTTCGCGGGGGCCGACGCGGCGCGACTCGCCGACCTGCTGGCCGAGGGTCTGGACGCCCGTGGCCGGTCTGAGACCGGGGCGAACCACACCACCGATGCCCGCCCAGCGGTGCAGAAGGGGGAGGATTCCGCGCGCGACGCGGGCGCGACGGCGGAGATACCGGGGTACACGCTGCTGGAGGAGATCCACCGCGGCGGGCAGGGGGTCGTCTATCGCGCCGTCCAGCGTTCGACCAAGCGCGAAGTAGCCATCAAGGTGCTGCGCGAGGGCCCCATAGCCACGCGGGCCGAACAACTTCGATTTCGTCGCGAGGGCGAGCTCCTCGGCCAGCTTCGGCACCGCCACATCGTCGCCATACACGACAGCGGCACGGTCGCCGGCTGCTTCTACCTGGTGATGGAATACATCCCGGGCCAGCCGTTGGACGCGTGGCTGGCCGACCGGGACCGGCCCCTGACGCAGCGGCTGGAGCTGTTCGCATGCATCTGCGACGCTGTCGGCGCGGCCCACCTCCGCGGCATCATCCACCCCGACCAGAAGCCCCGCAACATCCCCGTGACCGTCGTGCTCGACTTCGGGCTGGCCAAACTGACGGCCGCGGATGGCGACGCCACGCGCGGTATGACCGTCACCGGTCAGTTCATGGGCAGCCTCCCCTGGGCCAGCCCCGAACAGGCCCGCGGGGCCAGCGACCAGATCGACCTGCGGACCGATGTGTACTCCCTCGGCGTCATCCTGTATCAGGTGCTCACGGGCCGGTTCCCCTATGACGTGGCCGGCAGCGTCGGCGAAGTCCTGGACCGGATTGCAGCCGCCGCGCCGCCGCGCCCCAGCACGTTCAGTGTGGCGGCCGGGCCCGATACCGGCCGCATCGACGACGAGATCGAGACCATCGTCCTGAAGTGCCTGCAAAAGGACCCGGAGCGCCGCTACCAGTCCGCCGGCGAGCTCGCCCGCGACATCCGCCGCCATCTGGCCGGCGAGCCCATCGAGGCGCGGCGCGACAGCTTGGCGTACGTGCTGGGCAAGCGGCTGCGGCGTTACCGCGTCGCCGTGGCCGTCGCGACGGCATTCGTGGTTGTGTTGCTCGTTGGACTGGTGACGAGCGTGTCCCTGTACCGGCGGGAGCAGGCGACCGCCGCGGTGCTGCGGCAGCGGGATTACATCCAAAAGATCGCTCGGGCCCAGGCGGCCTGGGAGGAGGGCCGACCGCGCGTGATGAAAGACCTTCTGTACTCCTGCACGGCGGAGCTGCGCGGCTGGGAGTGGTGTCACCTGGTTGCGCTCTCCGACCAGAGCGTGCGCCGTCTGCGCGGGCACACCGGCTGGATTGCCTCGGCGGCACTGACGGCGGACGGCCGACGACTCATCACGGCCAGCCGGGACCGCACGATCAGAGTGTGGGACCTGGAAACGGGCCGTCCGATGTGGACCGAAACGTTGAGCGAGGCAACCGACGGCGTGGCCCTCAGCCCCGATCAGGGCCAGGTCGCCTCGGTGACGCACGAAGGAGTCGTGCAGGTTTGGACAGTGGAGGACGGTGAGCTGGTCCGGGCGCTGGCGCCGCCCACACAAGGCGGTCGTTGCATCGCCTTCAGCCCCGACGGACGCTGGCTGGTGTGCGGCGAGGACGCGGGGGCCGTCACTATCTGGGACGCGTACACCTGGCAGGTCCATGACCACTTCGATACCAGCCAGGAGGCGATTGAGTCCCTTACGTTCGCGCCCGATGGCCGACAGGTTGTGTTCGCCAGTGAGATGGGGCCGCTCTGCGTGCGCCCTCTCTCCGGCGGCCAGGAGTCAGCGTTCCGGTCCGAGGTGGGCGGCAGGTCGGTGACCGCCTTCAGTCCGGACGGCCGCTGGGCCGCCCTGCAACGCGCCGACGGACTGCTCGGCGTCTACGACGCGGCCAACGGCGCGGCGCGCTGGCCGCGCGGGACCGCGGTGCCGCGCTTGCGCTGCATGGCTTTCAGCCCGGACGGCCGGCGACTGGCCACCGGCGGCCAGGACAGCGTCCTGCGGGTTTGGGACGCCGCCACCGGCGAACTTCTGCGGACGCTCTGGGGACACGAATACCCGGTCCGGTTCGTGGCCTTCCTCCCCAGCGGCGACGGCACCCAACTCGTGTCCGCCGGCGAGGACGCGACGATTCGTCTGTGGGATGTCACTTCGCCGCCGGTCCGCTCGTCGCTTCCCAGCCTCCGCGGCCCGGCGGCGTTCTTGCCTGATGGCCGACGGCTGGTCTGTCACGCCCCCCCCAACCAGATGGTCACCCACGACCTCGTGGAGGCCGCCGTGAGCGCGCCCTCCTGGCCCTGCCCCGAAATGCCGTCGGCAGTCGCGGTCAGCCCGGACGGGCGATGGGTTGCCGGACTGGGGCCGGAGTATTGCGCTCTGCACGACGCCCAGACCGGCGCTCTGAAGCACTGCTTCCCGCACCCGGGCTACGTAGCGCTGGGCTTCAGCCCGGACGGGGACCAATTCGCATTTGCCATGGACAACAACTGCGTCGGGGTCTTCAACCCGGCCACGGCGTCGTCGGTGGCCACCCTGGATGTCGGGGGGCTTACTCCGCTGGCTCTGGCCTTCAGCCCGGACGGGCGTTGGCTGGCGGTCGGCGACTCAGGGGCCCGCGTACGGCTGTGGGACCGCGCGGCGGGGGTGTGGGCCCGGACCTTGGAAGGTCATACTCAGGACGTCCGATCGCTCGCCTTCTCATCCGACGGCGCGCTGCTCGCGACCGGCGGTAACGACTGCACGATTCGGATCTGGGACGTGGCCACCGGCGAAACGGTCCATCGGCTCGTCGGCCATGAGTACGACGTCCACAGCCTGGCTATCACACCGGATGGGCGGCGTCTGCTCTCGGGAAGCTACGGTAGCGCCAAGCTCTGGGACGTTCGCACAGGGACGGAGATCCACAGCTTCCAGGTGGGACCGGCGGAACAGGTGGGGATCGACATCAGTCCCGACGGACGACGCGTCGCGCTCGCCACGCGCGGCGAGGTCACGGTCCTGGCGGCCACCGACGAAGCGGTGTTTCGGGCCGACCCCGAGTCGGCCTTTCTGCTGGCCCGCACGGCGCTGAGTCTTGCAGCTCGCGGGGAACGCGAGCCGGCGGAAGTGCTCTTCCAGGAAGCGCTCGATATCTTCCGGAATGTGCTGCGCGGGAAGGAGGAGGCCCGCGTACTCGAAGCCGCGCAGGCCATAGAGCAACTCCTGGGCCAATTCCGCGACCTGCCTCCGTCCGCGCCGTTCCACGCCTGGCGTGCGTGCCTGGAGGAGCTCGGAGCCGGTCAGGGGGCGCCGCGTGCTTCGGCCGAATGGAGCAGTCACCAATCAGCCGTTACGGTTGCGTCAACAGCCTCACGAACGGATTGATGTCGCCGAAGTCCACCAGGCCGTCGCGGTTGATGTCGCCGTGGGCGTCGGGGCAGTCGGGGAACGCGAGCCGATAGCCGGCGGGGTTCGTGAGCCGCAGCACGAACGGGTTGATATCGCCAAAATCGACCAGCCCGTCGCAATTCAGGTCGCCGACAACCACGTCGATCAGCCCGGCGAGGCTGACCATGCTTGCGATCGCGCCCCGTACCGTGTGCAGCGCAAAATCCCACTCGTACGTTGGGTTGTAGATTGTGTCGGTGAGCTGGTGATAGGCGTTGTTCGAGCCGCCCCAAATCTCGAACACCGTATTCTCGCTCAGTCCGACCGCGTGATACCCGTGCTGCCAGAACGCCCAGTGATCGGAATACAGGTCGTCGCCGATGTGAATCTGCACGTCGATCGGCGTGTGCAGCCCATACTCGGTGGCCACGACCTGCGCCAGCCACGCCGACGCCGCATTGCTCTCGATGTCGAGGTCGTGGTCCGGGTCGGGGTTCCGGTTGTCGAAGCTGGGGTGCAGGAACATGTCGAGGTTGATGACGCCAACGATGTTCTCGCCCGCGGCCCGGGCGGCGGCGGCGTAAGCCAGGCTGCCGACCATCCATTGCTCCTCACCCGCGAAGGCGATGAAGCGGAGCGTGGCGTCGAAGCGGTAGCGGGCCAGGATGCGGGCGGCGATCAGGGCCGTCGCCGTCCCGCTGCCGTTGTCGTCGCAGCCCGGGGCCTGAAGCTGGTTGGCCTGGTGGTATGTGTCGTAGTGGCCGCCAATGATGTAGATGTCCAGCGGGTTCGTCCGTCCCGGCAGTTCGGCGACGACGTTCGGACCGTAGCTGCTCTGGAACGTTTGCTGCTCGGCCGCCAGCCCGAACGACTCAAACTGGGCCTCCAGCCAGTTCGCCGCCTTGCGAATGTCCGTGCTGAGCGAGTAGCGGTTCTGCAGGTAGTACGGCGGATCGCCGGGGATCGGGTCCACGCCCGTCAGCACGCGCAGGTAGGACATGTACTCGTCCAGCGTGGCCTGCTGAATGATGACCGGAATCTCGTCGGCCGCGGCCGAATACGCGAAAGCCGACAGCAAGCCAAGAACTATGGCGATGATCGGGGCCGCAGCGCGCATCGGGGACTCCTTTTGATGTGGTTTGCAGACACAAGGGGCGCGGCGCTTCGTCCCGACCGATCGGCGGTGCCCCAGCGCCATCCCGCGCCCCGACGCCCTCAGTCTACTACGCGGCCAGCGGCCAAGTCAAAACAATCGCTTCTTCACGGGTTCCCGCGCCGAGAGACGGCTCGGCAGGAGCTTTGCGCTCCCTACCCCCTTCCTCGCCACAGAGAGTCGCCTGTGGCGATCTGAGAGGAAGAGGGGTGCGCGGCAACGTGTCACTTTCATCCGCGGCCGGGGCGGTCGCGGCGGGGCTCACTCGTCGGCGAGCAGGTAGCTTTCCGCGTCCACCTCGTACAGCCCCGTGTGGGCGTCCTCGATCGGCTCCTCGCCGATGAACTCGCGGATGACGGGCCGCGTCTCGCCCATGCGCCGGGCAAAGTCCAGCACAAACCCGACGGCCTCGTCGTGGTTGCGGGCGACGATCTGATACGCCCGGCGGAAACGCTTGTACCGCTCGCCCGTCCGCCGGCCGGGGGGGCGAATCTCGGTCAGGCCCGGCCGGTAGTCGGCCTCGATCGTCAGGCTGTACCAGTACGCGCGGTCCACGTGGTCGCCGGTCGCCTCGCGGTACGCCTCGCACAACTCGACGGTGCAGGCGTTGGCGGCGTAGGCCCGCACCAGCAGCCACTCGCACCGGGCCCGTAGCCCCTGCCGCGCGAAGAAGTCCATCGCCATCTCCAGCGTGTAGCACAGCTCGGCGTGGTCGGTGAAGCGTGTGCGCGTCAGCAGCCGCTCGTAGATCGCCCGCGCGCCCGCTGCGTGCCCCTCTTCCTCCAGGATGAACGCCCGCAGCAGCCAGGGCCGCGTGGTGCGCGGCTCGATGCGTTGCAGGTGCCGCAGTTGCACGCGGGCCTCCGGCAGCGCGTGGGCCCGCACCGCCGTCACGCCCCAGTTCAGCCGCAGGCTCGCCGCCTCCGGGTCGAGCCGCTCGGCCTGGCGGTAGCAGGCGAAGGCGTCCTCGAACTCCTCGTCGTCGCTGTGCAGGATCGCCAGGGCGATCCACTGGCTGGCGTCGTCGGGTACGAGCGACAGGTAGCGTTTGAGCGTGACTTTGGCTTCGCCATAGCGGCCGGCGTCGGCCAGCACGTTGGACTTGCGCAGCAGCACCCAGTCGATGTCGGCGCCGAGGCCGAGCGCCTGGTCGTAGAGCTCGATCGCGCGGTCGTAGTCGCGCAGCTTCTCATACACCAAGGCGAGATTGGCCAGCGAAACCTCGTCCTCGGGGGCGAGCTCGACGGCCTCCTCGAGGGCCTCGCGGGCGTCGTCCAGGTCCTCGGTGTTTGACAGCACCACGCCCAGCGTGCCCAGCAGGCGGGCCGAGCGCGGGTACGCCTCCAGCAGTGGGTCCAGCGTTTCGAGCGCCTCCTGGTCGCGGCCCAGCTCGCTCAGCGCCCAGGCCCGCAGGCTGCCCCACTCGACGTGCTGCTCTTCGTCGAGCGTGCTCGCGTCCACCGCGTCCAGGCACCGCAGTGACTCGTCCGGCTTCCCCTCTTCCAACAGGCGGTTGGCCCGTTCCAACAGCGATTCCACGTCTTCGGGTTGCATCCACCTTCTCGAACACGGTCGGCCGGCCGCGCGGCCGGCGCCCCACCGCGGGCGCCGACCGCCGGCCGTCACGACCGGCTACCCTTTCATTATATCGGCAAACGCCGCGGCGCCGGCAGACCCGCGGGCGGCTTGCACGCGGCCGGCGGGCCGTCGAAGATGCCGCGCATGACTACGGTTTGTACTCCATTGCGGAAGTCTGAGGAGCGGCGGCGGCGGCGAGTCGCGCTCATCGTGTTCGCGTGGGTCGGCTCCAGCGGTTGTGCGGAGTTCGGCTACAACCGCATCCAGCTTGGGCAGGAGCAGCGCGAGTACGAGGCCGCGTTTCCCGCCGACAAGACCCGCCGCACGCCCGACACGCTGTGCTATGTGGAGCGCAGCGCGTTGGGGCAGACGGACGCGATGGTGGTGCTGTTGACGCGCGATCGGCGCGTCGCGGGGAAGCTGCACGCCCGGCACATCGAACGCGACTTCGGGTTCCGGGCGGAGACCGAGTACCGCCTGAGCGGCGAGCTCGACCTGACGTTGATCCATCTGGGGATGACGGGGCCGATCGACGCGCTGCGGGCCGTCGCCGACGAGCTCACCGCCGCCCAGGACGATGCGTTCGTCCGCGAGGCGCAGGGCTGGGTCGCCGGCGGCCTGGTGCGCCTCGTGCAGCACTGGCCGCACGCGGGCGACGCCGGCCCCGCCTACCCGCGCCTGGCGGACATCCTGGAACATATCCCCGCCGGCGGCGAGGCGCGAATCTCCGTACGCCCCGACGGCCGGCTGGCGGTCGAATATGGACACGTGGTCCAACGCTGACGGGTGGGCCGCCGCGGTCACTCCGCGTCTTCCGCGGGGAACGTCCGCTCCATCGCTTCGAGGTAGGCCCACTGGGCGTTGATCTGGGCCTTCAGCAACTCGAGGTCGAGCAGGTCGGTCCGGTAGCGCCGCTGCCGCGCGAGATACGATTCCAGCGGCGTCCCGTCCGGCCGGGCGTTGATGCGATAACGCCGCCCGCTGAAGACCTCGTACAACGGGAACAGCCCGCAGCGCACGGCGGTCAGAATCAGGTCGACGCTCTCGCCCGGCTCCGACTTCCAACCGGTGGGGCAAGGGGAAAGCATGAGCAGGAAACGAAAGCCCTTCATGCGCTGCGCGGTCCGCACTTTCCGCAGGAAGTCCTCGCGATGGGCGATCGACAGCGTCGCCGCGTACGGAATGCGGTGCGCCGCCATGATCGCCATCATGTCCTTCTTCGGCTCGGCCTTGCCGCGCTCGGTGGTGCTGGTGCGCACGCCCTGCGGCGTGGCGCTGCTGCGCTGGCCGCCGGTGTTACCATAAATCTCATTGTCGTAGCAGACGTAGAGGATGTCCTCGTTGCGTTCGGCGGCGGCGGAGAGGGTGGCGACGCCGATGTCGTAGGTGCCGCCGTCACCCGTCCAGCACATCGTGAGGTTGGGCTCGCCGTTGAGGGCATAGACCGCGGACACGCCGCTGGCGACGGCGGCGGCGCTGGCGAACGTCGTGGCGACGACGGGGACGCCGTAGGCGCTGGTCGGGAACGCACCCGCCGTCACAATGCCGCAGCAGGCGGGAATGCAGATGGTGGGGCGGGCGCCGTCGAGGGCCTGTTCCATCCATTGCAGGCCGATGGACATGCCGCAGCCGGCGCAATTCGTGTTGCCGGGACGCAGGATGCCCTCCGCCCGGCATTCCATCGTGGAGGGGGTGGGCGTGGTCATACCGGCACCTCCTGGAAGATCGGCTCGGTCGCCGCCGCGCGGGCCCCGAGGTCGTCAAAGACGCGGTCGATGAGCTCGGGCGTCACGTCGCCGCCGCCCAGCCCGATCAGGTAGTCCTGCAACAGCACGTCCGGCCGCTCGCGCAGTGTCGCGGCGATCTCGTTCCAGAAGATGCCGCCCGACCCGGGCGAGTGATTGCGGTCGAGCACCCCGACGCGGCGGGCCGAGCCGAGCGCCCCCAGAAGCTGGGCCCGCGGGAAGGGGCGGAACATCTTGAGCTTGACGAGCCCGACCTTCTGCCGGGATTCGCGCCGACGTTTCACCACGCGCCGTAGCGTCCGCACCATCGTGTTGCAGGCGACGAGGACCGTGTCGGCGTCTTCGGTGTACTCGGCCTTGACGGCGGCGTCCGGGCGGCGTCCGAAGACCTTCTCGAACTCATCGAGCGCCTCGGCCAGCACCTCCGGCACACGGTCCATCGCCTGCTGAATCTCCTTCCGGTGAATCTCGGTCTCGTGCGGGTACGTCATGCCGCCGACGGCGACGCCCTTGCCGTGCAGCCGGTGGGGCACCTCGCACGGCGGCAAATAGCGGTCCACGAGCTTCTGCTCGGGCAGGTCCACGATCATCTGAGTGTGCGATACGACGAAGCCGTCTTCGGCCACGAGGGCCGGCAGGAGCACGCGGCGATCTTCCGCGACGCGGAACGCGACCAGAATCGTGTCCACCAGGTCCTGGTGCGACTCGGTGTAGAACTGGAGCCACGGGGCGTCGCGCAGGGCCAGCGTGTCACCTTGATCGGTCCAGATGTTCCACGGGGGGCCCAGCGTGCGGTTCACGCCGATCATGACGATCGGCAAGCGGTAGTAGCCCGCGGCGAAGACGTTCTCGGTCATGTAGGCCAGACCGTTGGAGGAGCTGGCGGTGAACGCCCGCGCGCCGCCGAGCGACCCGCCCATGCACACGGCCATCGCGCTGTGTTCCGATTCCACCGGGACGACACGGCCTTTGGTGAACTCGAAGGCCCGCAGGACTTCGATGATCTCGGTCTGCGGCGTGATGGGGTACGCCCCGCAGACCGCGCCGCGGGCATGGCGGTTGGCCTCGCCGGCCCGGGCCAGCGTGTAGCCGGCCGCATGGTTGCCCGTCACCAGTTCGCGCGCCACGCCAACCTCCTTCCTACAGCTCCGCCATGTAGACCACGCCGCGCGGACACTGCGACGCACAAATCCCGCAGCCTTTGCAGTAGTCGTAGTCGAAGGCGTACTCACCGTTCCCCCGGAAGCGCATGACGCCCTCGGGGCAGTAGGTCAGGCACCGGTCACACTCGTTGCACACGCCGCAGCTCAGGCAGCGCCCCGCCTCGGTCACCGCCGCCGGATGCCCCGGTTCGTCCACCAGCCCCAGGCGCACCTCGGTGAAGCTGCCGCGGCGGACGTGCGGCGGCACCGTGACGCCGCGCTCGCGCGGGGCGTGGGCGAACACGTGCATGTGGATGTGCTCGGGTCCGGCGACCTCCGGCCGCTCGGTGGGGAACAGGTCCTCGCCGGTCAGCGTCTTGTGAATGTGCCACGCGGCCCGGCGTCCGCTGCCGATCGCCGCGGTGACCGTCCCGTCGTTGGTGGCCAGGTCCCCGCCGGCGAAGATGGGGGCGCCGGTCAGCCCCAGCAGCGCCTGACCGTCGCGGACCTCAGCCCCCTCGGGGAAAACGGACAAGTCCGGGCTCTGCCCGAGCGCCAGGATGACGCGGTCGCAGCGGACCTCGAATTGCGCGTCCTCGGTCTCGATGGGGACGGGCCGGCGGCGGCCGGACTCATCCGGCTCGCCGAGCTTCATGCGCTGGCACGTCAGCACCGCCCCCATCGCGTCCTCGTGCAGCCGCAACGGGGCCACCAGCTCGCTCAGCTCGATCCCCTCTTCGAGGGCCTCGTCGATCTCCTCGGCAATCGCCGGCATCTCGGCCCGCGTACGCCGATACAGCACGTGGACGCTGCGGGCGCCGATCCGCCGCGCGGAACGGGCCGCGTCCATCGCCGTGTTGCCGCCGCCGATGACCACCACGCGCTGCCCGGTCAGGTATTCCTCGCTGCGGCGGACGCGATCGAGGAAGTCGATGCCCTGCGTCACGATGTCGGAGGAGAGCCGGCCGAGGTTCAACGCGCGAGCTTCTTGCAAACCGGTGGCGACGAAGATCGCCGCGAACTCGTGGGACAGATCAAGCAACTGCTGCCGGTTGACCCGCTGGCCGGTGCGGGCCTCGACCCCGTGCCGCAGGATGAAGCTGATCTCCCGATCGAGCACGTCGCGTGGCAGGCGGTAGGACGGGATACCGGTCCGCATGACCCCGCCGAGTTCCTTGTCCGCCTCCAGCAGCGTGACGCGGTAACCAAGCCGCGCCAGGTGGTACGTCGCACTAAGGCCGGCGGGGCCGGACCCGATCACCAGGACTTGCTCCGCGCGGGTCGGCTTGGACGCCGCGGGCCACTTGCCGTGGTCCGCGACGTAGCGCTCGATCTCGCGGACGTTGACAGCCTCGTCGTGCTCGCGCCGATTGCACGCCTCCATGCACGGCGCGGGGCAGACCCGCCCGCACACCCCCGGCAGCGGCGACGTTTGCAGGATGATCCGCAACGCTTCGTCATAATCCTTCTTGGAGACTGCTTGCACGAAGCCGCGTACGTCGTTGCCCGCCGGGCAACCGTCGTTGCACGGGGGCGTCAGTTGGTGGCGTTCGGGCCGGCGGGTGGACCAATCGCCCGTCCGAATCCGCGGGAACTGGCCGACGTCCGGGTCTAGCAGGCTGGCCGCGGGGGCGGCCGCGCGCCGCTCAGCACCAGCCTTGATCTTGCCGGCCAGCTTCTTCGCCAGCACGCGCTCGAATGCTTCGTGGGCCGAAACCCGGTTCGCCCCGCCGAAGTGGACCAGCTCCAGCGCGCCGTCCACGTCCGCGAGTTCCAGGCCCAACACCTTCGCAATGGCCCCCAACACGGTCGTGTTAACGATGGGGACCGTCCGGGTCCCCAGTCCGTGCGAAACCGCGATCCCGGTCGCATCCACCGTGGCCACTTGGCGACCCGGGAACTGCTCCGCAAAACTCTCCGGCGGGTCCGGCGTGTTCAGTATCAGCCAGCCGTCCGGCTTCAATCCGGAGACCACCCGCGGTCCGACCAAGGTGCGGTCCAGGACGATTACATGGTCCGGCGTGCTCACCTGATTGTGGTTGGTGATCTCTTCGTCGTCGACGCGGACAAACGCGGCCACCGGAGCACCGGAGCGCTCGGCCGCGTAAACCCCAAAGGCTTGTACGTGCTTGTCCCGCAAGAAGTAAGCTGAGGCGATCAGCTTGGCGAGCGTCACTCCCCCCTGTCCGCCGCGACCGTGAATCGTCATCTCCATCATGCGGCACCTGTCGCTCGTCGGTGACGCCGAAGAAACCGGCGTCAGCCTGGGGTTGAGATGTTGCGGACGAGGGCGTATGGCGGTGTTGCCACGCGCCGTCGCACCGGGCCATCTTTCCGGCAAGTTCCGTACCTGATTGCTAGTCCTATAATAATGGCATCCTCAGGACAAAAAAGCGACCTTAGTTCCCATAACGGCGGCTTAACTTCGCGGTCTTTTCTCGGGGGTCCGATTCCATGAGTGCTTTTCGTCGGACGCTGCGGGTTTCGGCGCGGCTGCGGCCGAACGGGGGAATCTCCTCTGTCGCCGCCGGTCAACATGCCGGCAGACGGGGGTAGGGCGGCCACGAAGGCCTCGACCGAACACGTGCGGCAGGTGACTTGCCGCGCGGCGTCCGGGCGGGTGCGTTCGCGGGCGGCAACGGCGCGAACCGTTCGCCGGCGCCCAATTCGTCGGCGCGCCCTTCAGCCCGCCCGGCGGGCGACTGAATGTAGCCCCGGGCGCGAGCCCCGGGGTTCCGGGAGGCGTCGTTTAGCTTAGAGCCCGCGTAGCGGGCGACTGAGGCTTCACTCGCCCCCTGCGGGGGCTCGCGTGTGTGGGGCACGCCGTGACCCCGGACCTGCCGCCCGGGGCTGCACTCAAGCGCCCCTCCGGGGCTCCCCACGCGCCGGTTGCCAGCGGGATGCGCTCACTCGGGTCAACGTACACACTCGGCGGTTGTCGGGTGCCATAGTCCGTGTTCGCACCCCACCGGCTCACAGACCCCAGCGTGAGCTTGACAGGTCATCCGGCGGTGCCGGATACTAAAGCAACCGCGTGGCAACCCGCCGTTGCCGCGGTCAGTGATGCAGGTGTAGTAATGCCCCGGATGGCGATTATCCCCGTTATTACAACGACCCGGCCGGGGCCGTTGCCGTCCGCGTAAGCCTGCTCGCCGCTTTCCGCGAATCGTCAGCCCCGGTCCCCGAAAGGCGGCCGGGGTTTTTGCTTACCGCCCCCGCGTCGAGCCGGCGCGGGGCGGAGGTTGACCAAGTGATGTCAGACAACACGCACCGCGACCCCGTGGCCCAGGCCACCCAACCGCCACACGGCCTCGGGGCCGGCTCGTCGAACGAATCGGCAGCGTCGGGCCACGTCGTGCCGGGGTCCGCAGGCGGTACGCCGGCGCGCGGCCCGACCCGCGAACTGCTGCACCTGGCGTTGCCCATCGTCGGGTTGACCGTGTCCCGCATGTTGATGGGCTTCGTCGATTTTGTCATGGTCTCGTGGCTCGGCACCGACGCACAGGCGGCGATTTCGCCGGCGACGCTGTTCGTCTTCGCGGTCGGCTGCGCGGGCATGGGCGTTGCCACCGCCGTCCAGACCTTCGTTTCGCAAGCCGCCGGTCGCGGCGAGTCGCACGAAGCCGGCGGCTACGCCTGGCAGAGCCTCTACATCGCCGTGGCGCTGACCGTCGTGGTGGGGCCGGCGGCGATCGTCGCGGACACGTGGTTTGCGTGGCTGGCCCGCCTCGCCGGGCACCCCGCGCAAATCATCCCGCTCGAAGTGGAGTACGTGCGCATCGCGCTGTGGAGCGCGCTCATCGCCGTCATGACCGTCGGTCTCGAAGGTTTCTTCAACGGCATTCAGCGGCCGCGGGTGGCCCTGGTGGCGGCCCTGGTCGCCCTGGCCGTCAACACCCTGGGCAACTGGCTGCTCATCTTCGGGAACCTGGGCTTCCCGCGCATGGGCATCGCCGGGGCGGCCGTCGCCACCGTCATCGGGTTTGGCGCCCGCACGCTCGTCCTCGTCGTGGCCATGCTGGACCCCACCATCGACCAGCAGTACCACACGCGCCGATCGTTGCTGTTCCGCTGGGACAAGCTCAAGGGGCTCCTCGGCGTCGGCGGGCCGACCGCCGTCCAGTGGATTCTCGACCTGGGCTCGTGGGTCGTGTTCCTGGGGTGGATCATCCCGGCGTTCGGCCTCGTCGCGATGGCGGCCACCAACGTCGGCCTCCAGCTCCTGCACTTGTCGTTCATGCCGGCGATCGGCATCGGCATCGCCCTGTGCTCACAAGTCGGGTTTGCGATCGGGCAGGGGCGACCGGAGGAAGCGCGCCTGCGGACGCGCGTGGCCCTGGGCGTAACGGTCGGCTACATGGGCGTGGCGGGGCTGCTGTTCCTGCTGGCCCGCGGGCCGCTGATCGCCTTGTTCAACGCGGACCCGACCGTGATCGCCGCCGGCTCGGTCGTCATGATCTGGGCCGCCATCTTCCAGGTGTTCGACGCGATGGGCATCACGTACATGAACGCCCTGCGCGGCGCGGGGGACACCCGGTTTCCGGCGGTCGTCATGGCGGTGTGTTGCTGGGGCGTCTTCGTGGGCGGCGGCGTGGTCGCGGCGCGGCTGGTCCCGAGCTGGGGCCTCAGCGGCCCGTGGGGCGCGTGTACGCTCTACATCGTGCTCGTCGGCGTGGCGTTGTGGTGGCGCTGGCGCGGGCACGCGTGGCAGCGCATCCGGCTGTTCGAAGGCGCCGCTGACAAGACCGCGCTTGTCGCCGCCCGCGGTGGCGAGCTGCCGGCGATAGAAGAGGCAGCACCCAACGCAGATGACACGGTGCGCTAAATGACTGTGCGCGAACATGCGGCGCGGGAGGGCGAGGCTCCGGCCGAGCCGCGGCTCGCCGGGAGGCTTGCCCTCCCCCCGCGCGCCGCCGAATCGCGCACGACCAACTGGTGCATTGGCAACAAGCACTGCGAAGGATAGCCTGTGCAAAGTACACGAAGTCTCTCCGACGTGTTCGTACACGCCGTGGACTTCCGCCGCTGGCTGCATGGCCGGACGCTCCGGGGCGGATACAAGCAGTGTGAGGCCCCTTGCCGCGTAAACGTAACGGGCAGACGCATTGGCAAACGTTGCGGTACGGTCTGGAATCAGCTCGTGGCGTACGCAGGTCTGGCCCGTTGCGCAACAGCAGCCAGCGCGAACCCTGGATGACCTGCCGCTCGCCGCGGGCCGTCTGCCGCTTCCAAAGTCTCCGCTTGAAACCCGTGGCAAGAGATCACGCCCGCCGCTGGAGCAGGTTGCTGGGCGGCATTCTGCACCATACAAGGGACCTGATCTGGATTCTACTGGGACCTGGCGTAATCAATCATGCCCTGGAAATCCACGACGACCGCGGGTTCATCGCCGACGACCCACGCATCGTGACCCGGCGGAAGCAGCGACAAATCTCCCGCCCGGCACTCAAACTCGGTGCCGTCATCCATTCGGATCTTCAGCACTCCTGAAACGTGGTATTGAAAGTGCGGAGCCTCGCAGCTCTTGGTCTTCGCGAGCGGCTGCACCGAGGTCGCCCATCTCCACCCGGGCTCGAAGATGGCACGGCCCACCGTCGCTCCACCGATCTTGACCAGTTCCAGGCGGCCCTTGGGGAATTCACGAACCTCGTCCGGTTGGCCGAAGCTCTTCAGTACTGCTCTTTCCATTTCGCACCTCCTGCTTGCTGGGCTGAGAACCGCCAGCTTGCCGGCCCGCCAACGATGATTCGACGGGCTATATAGCCCGGTGAAGGCAGGCTGGCCACCTGTCTTGCCACCGGTTTCAAGCGGGGATTGTGGGAGCGGTTCCGCTGGGGGGTTGAGCTGTCTGTTGCTGGTTCGGCCAGTCCCGCCCGCCCGCCCAGCGAGACCATGACGGCGGGCCGAGGCGATACCCTTTCACGTACGCTCCCTGCGGCGTCGGTGGACGTAGCACGGACAGCTTCAGGATGCGCGGATCCCGAATCCCGAGCGCGTGAAGCGTCTCCCGGGAGGCCGCCTCGGCCGCAAGCGTCACAAGACTTCATCGAGGATGAACCCGGCTCGGTGTCTCGCATCCCAAACTGCGCGCCAACCAGCCGGCGCGGGCGTCAGCCCGTTGGCGCTGGGCCGTTGGCACGCCGCGCACCGCCCCACGACGCCGCCACGCGCAAGTTGTTGTGTCCGCGACCCTTAGGGGAAACACGCTCAGCGATTATCCGCGTGGCACGTCCTGTGCTCTTCCTTTGCTCGCATGGATGCGACGAATGTCCGCTGGGTGGTCCAGCGTCAAGGGTCGCAGGCCAGATAAGGAGACTCAAGTGAGAACAAGACGCGTTCGGTCGATGGTCCTGGTCGCAGCCGGTGTGCTGTCGGTGGGCATCCTTGGGGGATGCCCCGGCTTGCTGCCAGGACCGGAGTCGGTGCTGGAAGGCACCTGGGAGCTCGTCCCGAGCGTCCCCCTCAATCCACAGCTCGAACACTGGTACCTTACGTTCGATTCCCGGGGCAACCTGAGCCAGGTGAAGTACACGTTCGTCGACCTGACCACGGTCACCTGGACCCACCCGCGGGGCTCGGTCAGCGTCGACGGAGACCAGGTTCACATCTCCGCGACACAGAGCGGCAACGGCCTCAATTTCTACGGCACGCTGGACTCCAAGACGGAGCCCACCATCGCCACCGGTAGCCTGACCACGAACCTCATCTTCGGCGATGTCCATGTGTCGCTCTCGGAGGGCGACGCAACCCTAGTCAAGCAGTAGGAACCAGCATGGCCGCGAGATCGCCGGCCAAGAACGAGTACGAGTCGGCGATCCGCGGCCACAGAGCCATTACCCGAGGTGATTTCGATGTTGCGAATCACGGCGAATGACAATCCGAGGGTCCTTACCTTCCGGCTCGAAGGGAGACTCGAAGGGCTGTGGGTCCACGAACTGGACCAATGCTGGCGCAGCCTGGTGGAAAACGGGAGCGAGCCGACCGTTTGTGTCGACCTCACCGGCGTGACGTACGTCGACGCCGCGGGGAAGGCGCGGTTGGCCCGAATGTATGAGCAAGGAGCACAGTTCATCGCCGGCGACTGCCTGACGAAGGCCATCGTGGCCGAGATCCTCGGCGATGAATAACAATCAGTTCCGAAGCGAGAGGAGATTCACGATGACATTGCGACATGGCAATCGAGTACGCAAGAACGGCGGGGAGCAGGTGGTGCGTGACCTGGAGCGCGCCGACGCCGTCGAGATGGGGGTCCGCGGCCCCACCGAGGACGAAATCCGACGGCGCGCCCACGAGATCTACCTGAGTCGCGGTGGCGCGCCGGGTAACGCTGAGATTGATTGGCTTCAGGCGGAGGTCGAGTTGCGCGCCCGCCACGCCCAGGGGCGTCCCGACTGAGTCGTCGGTTTGGTGTGAGCAGTTCCTCGGCCCAGGGGGCGGTCACGTAGAGAGGGCGAACAAGTTCGCCGGGAGTTGAAGCATGAATATCCGAGTTGTGACACGAGTGCCGTTATCAGGCGTGGTGCAGGAGTTGGTGGAGTTGCGGCTGGGGCGTGCCCTGCGCCGCTGGGGGCAGCGGGTGGAGCAGGCGGCCGTGACCTTCGAAGACCAGAACCGACCGGGCGGCGGCGCGGGCACCCTGTGCCGGGTTTGGCTGCGGCTCCACCCCCGCGGCGAGGTCAATGTCTCGGCGGTCGCGGCTTCGCTGGGAATGGCGCTCAGCGCGGCGACCATGCGCGCCGGCCGATGCATCGAATCCTCGGTACGGGCATCCTGGACGGAGCGCCGGCAGCCCGCGTGAAGGAGAGCACGGCATGACTACCCAGGTGCTGAAGGACGTGAGAGAATATGTGATCGGGCCGACGCGGATACACATCCAATCCACCTCGAAGTCGGAGCGCGCGATGCTGCCCCACAACCGTCTCATGCACGCCGAGGCCCACAGTGATGGACAGATGTTCACCAGTCTGGCCGATCGCGTCCTGGAGCTGCACGAGGAGCTGCGCAAGGCGCGCAGCCAGCTCGCCAGCTACAGTGAGACGCTCGTCGCGATTCAGCGCTCGCTTCTGCCGCAGCAGTTGCCCAGCGTGCCGGGTCTTGACCTGGCCGTGCACTTCGCTGACGCCGAGGGCGTGGGCGGCGACTTCTATGATGTGCACCCCGTTGGGCCGGACCGCTGGGCGATTCTCATCGCGGACGTCGCCGGCCACGGTCTGGCCGCGGCAGCGGTCCTGGCCCTGGTTCATGCCCTCGGCAGCGCCGTGCAGGACCACGAAGCCTCGCCCGGCACGGCCCTGGCGCTGGTCAACCAGCAGTTGGCGACCCGTTACCTGGTCAATACGAGCCGATTCGTAACGGTGTTTGCCGGTCTCTACTCCGAACAGGCCCGAACGCTGACCTATGCCGCGGCTGGACATCCTCCGCCGCGGCTGGTGCGCGGGGACGAGGTTCGGCGCCTCGGCGACGTTTCCGGACTGCCGCTGGGAATCAGCCAGGCCAGTGAATACCCTGAAAAAACCATCCAGCTACTTCCCGGTGACCGCCTGGTCCTGTTCACCGACGGCATCACCGAGAGCACCAACGCCGCGCACGACCTCTTCGGCGATGAGCGCCTCGATATGCTCCTCCAGAACCCGCCGGGCACGGCGGCGGCATTGCGGGACCACATTGTCCGTTCTGTACGGATGTTCCGAGGGGGGCAGCCGGCGGGCGATGACGAAACCTGCCTCATCGCCCTGGTGAAGGCCGATCCCGCCGCTATTCCTGAACCCCGAGAGTGAGGAAGTCCGATGCACAATGTCAGTTCATCAGCCAGTAGGGTTCCGCCTCTGCCTGCGGCGCGCTGTAGCCTGCTTGTGGCCATGGTCGCGGGCCTGGCGTCGTCCGTGGGCTGCCGTCACCGGCAGGAGCTCGCTCCACCCCCACCGCCGCCAACCGTCAGCGTGAGCTGCCCCGTCGAACGCGAAATCACCGACTATGCGGAATTCACCGCTCGAGTCGCCGCCGTCGAATCCACCGAGGTGCGGGCGCGTGTGAGCGGGCAAATCGTGGCGGTCCCGTTTCAGCCCGGGACTTTCGTCCGGGAAGGGGACGTCCTGGTGGAGATCGACGTGCGCCCGTTCCAGGCGGAGCTGGAGACCCGCATGGCTGAGGAAGCCCGTGCCGCGGCCAATCTCAGTCTGGCGCAGGTTGAATTCAACCGGATCGAGGGCATCCCCCCGGGATCGCGCACGGTATTCGAGCACGACACGGCGTCCGCCCGTCTGCAGGAAGCGCGGGCGGCCAAGGCGGCCGCCTCGGCGGCGGTCGAATTGGCACGGCTGAATGTGGAGTGGTGTCGCGTCGTCGCACCGATCGCCGGGCGGATCAGCTACAAATATGTGACCACCGGCAACCTCGTCACAGGGGGGATGGGCAGCGGCACACTCCTGACCAGCATTGTTACGGTGGACCCGATCTACGCCAACTTCGACGTGGATGAGCGCACTGTTCAGCGCGTCAAGCAGTTGGTCCGTGAGAGCAAGCTGACGTCGAACGAGGAGACGGAAGT
Organism: uncultured Planctomycetales bacterium; assembly: GCA_964462635.1. Classification (GTDB taxonomy): domain Bacteria; phylum Planctomycetota; class Phycisphaerae; order UBA1845; family Fen-1342; genus JBFMAI01. Next base: position 33,212 of record CAYWYJ010000008.1, on the reverse strand, counting down.
CCCGGTGTGGTTGGGCCTGGCGACTGAGAACGGTTTTCCCCACCGTGGTACGGTCAGCTTCGTGGACAACCAGGTCAACCCACGGACGGGAACACTGCGCGTGCGCGGTGTATTCCCGAACGCGGACGGCGCGCTGTGGCCGGGCTACTTCGCCAGGGTCAGGGTGCCGGTTTCCGGGCCACATGAAGCCCTGCTGATCTCCGAGCGTGCGCTCGGCACCGACCAGGGGCAGAAGTTCGTCTTCGTGGTCGGAGCCGACAACACGGCCGCGGTCCGCCCGGTACAGCTCGGCGCGCTTCACGACGGCCTGCGCGAGATCACCGACGGACTCAAGGCCGGCGACCGCGTGGTGGTGAACGGCCTGTTGCACGTGCGCCCGGGCCAGACCGTCGCGCCGCAGCTAATCGAAATGCCGGTCTCCGCCAGCGGCAATGCAACCACGCGGCCGACGAGCGTCGTATCCGATCCCCGAGAGGCAAGCTCAAAGGAGTAGACCATGCTCGCCCAGTTCTTCATCAACCGCCCGGTCCTGGCCTGCGTGGTCTCGATCGTGATCGTCCTGCTCGGGGGCATCGCGGCGGGATTGCTACCCGTCGCGGAGTACCCCGACGTCACGCCGCCGATGATCCGCGTCAGCGCGTACTACCCCGGGGCCAACGCCCAAGTACTGGCCGACACGGTCGCCGCCCCGATTGAGCAGCAGGTGAACGGCGTCGAGCGGATGATGTACATGTCGTCGCAGAGCAACAACGACGGCTCGTACACGCTGGACGTGACGTTCGAGATCGGCACCGACATCAACATGGCGCAGGTGCTCGTGCAGAACCGCGTCGCCATCGCCCAGCCGTCGCTCCCCGAGGTGGTCAAGAGCATCGGCGTCACCACCAAGAAGCAGGCCGCGGACATCCTGCTGGCGATCAGCCTGTACTCGGAGGACAACCCGGAAACCGGTCAGCCGTACTACGACCAGCTCTACCTGAGCAATTACGCCACCATCCAGCTCAAAGACGCGATCGCGCGCATCGAGGGCGTCGGCGATGCGTTCGTCATGGGCCAGCAGGACTACAGCCTGCGCGTCTGGCTGGACCCCAACCAACTCCAGGCGCGCGGCATGGCCGTCGGCGATGTGATCCGTGTGTTGCGCGAGCAGAACGTGCAGGTGGCCGCGGGGCGCATTGGCCAGCCGCCCGTGCCCGCGGGCCAGGACTTTCAGTTCACGCTGAACACGCTCGGCCGACTGATGGAACCGGAGCAGTTCGCTGACATCATCCTTAAGACCGACTCCAGCGGCGAGATCACCTACCTCCGGGATGTCGCCCGCAGCGAACTGGGCGCCCGGAGCGAGGACCTGATCGCGCGGCTGGACCGCCGGCCGTCGTCGGGCCTGGCCATCTACCTGCTACCGGGTTCGAATGCGCTGGACACCGCCGATCGTATCAAGGCCACGATGCGGGAGCTGGAAACGCGCTTCCCGGCCGGGTTGAAGTATGCCATCGTCTACGACACAACGCCCTTCGTCCGCGAATCGGTGAATCAGGTATTTCACACGCTCATCGAGGCCATCATCCTCGTGACGGTGGTCGTGCTGGTGTTCCTCCAGGACTGGAAGTCGGTGCTGCTGCCCATGATCGGCGTGGTCGTGTCGCTGATCGGGACCTTCGCCGTCATGAGCGTGATGGGCTTCACGCTGAACAACCTGACCCTGTTCGGGCTGGTGCTCGCGATCGGCATCGTGGTAGACGACGCCATCGTCGTGCTGGAGAACATCGAACGCCACCTCGAGATGGGTAAGCCCGTCCGCGAGGCCACGATCGACGCGATGAAGGAAATCAGCGGGCCGATCCTCGCGATCACGCTCGTGCTCAGCTCGGTGCTGCTGCCCAGCGCGTTCCTCAGCGGGCTGGTCGGGCAGTTCTTCCGACAGTTCGCCGTCACCATCTCGGTGTCCATGATCATCTCGGCCGTCAACGCCATGACGATGACGCCGGCGCTGGCCGTGCTGTTCTTCCGTAACCGCAAGCCCGGGCGCCACGGGGACGAGGGCAAGGAGGCATTGCCGTGGTGGAGCTTCGCCCTGTTCGGCGGACTGGCGTCCATGTGGCTGCTCGCGCCGGTCCTCGGCGGGTGGCTTGGGTTGCCGACCGGCGAGCACGGCGGCGAGGCGGCCCCCGGTGGCCTGGGGGCGAGCCTGCGATCCCTGGGCGTGCAGGCGCTTCTCTTCCTTCCCGGCGCCGTCGCCGGCGGCGTGCTCGGCCGACTCCTGATCCGCCCCGTGAATTGGGTGCTGGGTGGTCTCTTCCGGGGCTTCAACTGGCTCTTCGAGCGGGCGACGCAGGCCTACGGCACGACCGTCGGCTGGTGCCTCCGCCTCAGTGCCGCCGTGCTGCTGATCTACGTCGGGATGATCGGCCTGACCGGCTTCGGGTTCAGCCGCATCCCCATCGGGTTCATCCCCATGCAGGACAAGGGCTATCTGGTGACGAACGTCGTGTTGCCCGACTCGGCCTCGCTGGAGCGCACGCTTGCCGCGACCGACGCGGTCGAACGGATCGCGCTGGAAACGCCGGGTGTCGCCCACACGCTGGCCCTGCCGGGCATGTCGTACGTCCTGAACGCCAACAGCTCCAACTACAGCAACGTCTTTGTCATCCTCAAGCCGTTCCACGAGCGCCACGACCCCGCGCTCGGTGCCGAGGCCGTCGCGGCCCGGATTCGCGAGCGCCTGGCGCGCGAGGTGCCGGAGGCCCAGGCGCTGGTCTTTGGGGCGCCGCCGATCTCGGGCCTCGCGAAATCCGCCGGCTTCAAGCTGATGGTGGAAGGCTTGGGCGACGTGGACTTCGACGAGCTACAGGCCCGCGCCGACGACCTGGCCGGCAGGGGGAACGAGCAGCCCGGCCTGGTCGGACTGTTCAACAGTTTCCGCGCCAGCACGCCGCAGCTCTACGTGGACATCGACCGCGAGAAGGTCAAGTCGATGGGCGTGCCGCTCACCGACGTGTTCGACGCACTCCAGGCGTACCTGGGCAGCTACTATGTCAACGACTTCAACCGCTTCGGACGCACCTGGCAAGTCAACGTGCAGGCCGATGCGCCGTTCCGCACCGACGCGGAGACCGTCCGGCGGCTCAAGGTCCGCAATGCCGAGGGCGACATGGTGCCCCTGGGTGGGCTGGCCGAGGTGCGCGATTCCACCGGACCGGTCCAGGTCACGCGCTACAACATGTTCCCGGCCGCCGCGGTCACTGGGACTCCGCTGCCCGGGACCAGCATGGGCGACGCGCTGGCGCTGATGGAGCGGCTCAGCCGCGACCTGCCGCGCCACATGGCGACCGAGTGGACCGAAGTGAGCTACCTCCAGAAGGAGGCCGGCAAGCTCGAGCAGTTCCGCGACCTGCGGAAGAACCCCTTCAGCGCGTTCGCGCTGGGCGTGACACTCGTGTACTTCGTGCTCGCCGGGCTGTACGAGGGGTGGTCGCTGCCGTGGGCGGTGATTCTCGTCGTGCCCATGTGCCTGCTCAGCGCGCTGGCGGGTCTGTTCCTTGCCGGCATGGACGTCAACATCTTCGTGCAGGTCGGCTTCGTGGTGCTCGTCGGCCTGGCGGCCAAGAACGCGATCCTGATCGTCGAGTTCGCCCGCGACCAGCAAGTCCAGGGCGCCAGTCGTTTCGACGCCTCCGTCAAGGCCGCCCGCGTGCGACTGCGCCCGATCCTCATGACCAGCTTCGCGTTCATCCTGGGCGTATTTCCGCTCGTGATCGCGCAAGGCGCCGGCGCCGAGATGCGCCAGACCCTGGGCACGGCCGTTTTCGCCGGCATGATCGGCGTCACCCTGTTCGGCATTTACCTGACGCCGGTGTTCTATTACGTCATCCGCGGGCTCGTCCGGAAGCCGCAGCGCTCCAGCGAGCCGGTTCCGGTACCGGTGGCGCCTCAGGCGCCGTAATTGGAGTTGACCCATGGAAAGCACACAGGACTTGGCCGCCCGCCTCGACGCGGCGTTCGCCTCGATGGAAGCACGACGCCGGCAGTGTCAGGAAGTTGAAACCCGCAAGTACGACGAGTGGAAGCAGCGGCTTGAGAGACTCGGCGCGGAGTTCGATACGTTGCGCGACATCTTCAGGCCGCGCTTGACCCTGCTCATTGAGAAGTTCGGCGACCAGATCACCGCGACGCCCAAACTGACCCAGTCCACGCGTGAAATCGTGCTGGAGCTTCACTCGGGATTGGCCCGGATTCGCCTGCGTTTTCAGGGCACGACGGACCCCGAGATCCGCCAGTTGATCCTGAAATACGACCTGGAGATCATCCCGGTCCTGATGCAATTCGATTCGCACTCCAGCCTGGAAATGCCGCTCGACGCGATCGATTACGAGGCGGCCGTGCGTTGGGCCGACGAGCGCATTCTTTCGTTCGTGCAGACGTACGCGGCGTTGCACGAAAACCCATGCTACGTGCGCGACGGGATGGTTACGGACCCGGTCTCCGGGAGCACGTTTCCGAAGCTCGCGGCGGGGGCGACCCTCGAACGCGACGGCCGCACGCATTACTTCGTTTCCGAGGCGACGCGCGACGAATTCGAGAAGCAGTGGGCCGACCGCGCGGCAAGCGCGTCGGACAACCGCAACCGCCACGCACCCTGACCAATCGGCCGAAACCGAATGAAGGGCGCGCCGTCGCCCGAGCACGAGCGGAACTGCGCGCTGGAAGCCTCCATTATCAGTGCATTGGCCGCGGTGGGCGGGTCACTCACGGGTAGCCTCGCCAGCTTCACAACGGCCTGAAGCACGCAAAGAACGCACAGCAAGCGTGAGCTGATTCGCGCGGAGGTCAGCACGCGCGACACGCTCTATGGTGACTCCATCAGCGAGGGCTCGCAACTCTTGGTGGACTCGCTTGTGCGCACTTTGTGTATAGACATGGGTAATTGAGACGTGGACTAGTGATGGGTAGTTGAGCCAGACGAGGGCGAGTGGATCGCGCCGGGGCTCTGCCCCGAACCCCGGCTTCCATCCCCAACCGGAGAGCACCCGGGGAAAAGGCCGGGCGAGGATCGAAACCTTGGTCCGACTCTCATAGCGACTGGTACATAAACCGGGGGCAGGTCAGGAGAAATCGGCGGCGTTGTTCAGCGGCTTCTTGCATATGACCTGCACTCTTCTATTGCTTTCAGAGGTTTTGAAATGGCCCCTTATTCCCTCAACCCCCCTCCCTCTCAGGTCGCCACAGACGACTCGCTGTGGGGCGAGGAGGGGTTGGGGGAGGGTGACAGCGCCCGTATGTTCCCACGTTCGCACGTTCCCGCGTTCCCACCTCCCCAGCTCCCCACGCCCCCGCGCCGGGCCGCCCGTCGTTGCTGCCGGCCGCCGGGTTCCGTACGATTCGCACCGTCGCGTATCCCCCGGTGGACGACCGTGCCCAGTGCCCTGACTCATGCCATCGCGATCGCCGCAGGAGCACTCCTCCTCTTTCTCGTGCAACCACTGATGGGGAAGTTCTTGCTGCCGTGGTTCGGCGGCAGCCCGGAAGTGTGGAGCGCGTGCCTGTTCTTCTTTCAGACGCTGCTGTTGGCGGGGTACGCCTACGCCCACCTCAGCGTCCGGTACCTGGGGCCGCGGACCCAGGTGGTGCTGCACGTCGTCCTGCTTGTGGTGGCGCTGGTCGCCCTGCCGATTCTGCCCAACCCGCGCTGGGAGCCGACGGACAGCACGTACCCCGTCGCTCGGATCCTGGTGCTCCTGACGGCGACCGTCGGGCTGCCGTACGTCCTGCTGGCGTCCACATCGCCGCTGCTGCAAGCCTGGTATGCCCGGCTCACCGGCGGCGCCGGCCCCTACGGCCTCTACGCGTTGTCAAACGCCGCGTCGCTGCTGGCGCTGGCGAGTTACCCCCTGGTCGTTGAGCCGTGGCTGACGCGACAGCAGCAAGCCTATGCGTGGTCGGCCGCCTGGGTCGTGTTCGCCGCCCTTTCGGTGGCCTGCGCGCTCCAGACGTGGCGCGCGGCCCCGGGCGCGGCCGCCGCCCCCCGGACCAACCCGGGCGGCGCCGGGTCGCGGCCCGCGGGACGCCGACCGATCGCGCCGCCGCGGCGCCCCGCGCTCGGCGCCCGTCTGCTGTGGCTCGCGTTGCCGGCCGGGGCCACAACGGTGCTATTGGCGGCCACCAACGTCATCTGTCTCGATCTGGCCGCCGTGCCGTTTCTGTGGATGCTGCCGCTGGGCCTGTACCTGCTGTCGTTCATCCTGTGCTTCGCGGGCGAGCGCTGGTACGCCCGACGCCCGTGCGTGGTCGTGTTCCTGCTCGGCGTGTTCGCCGTGATCGCGCTGGGGGCGCGGGCGGAGCCGGCGGGCGTGCGGGTGCAGATCATCGTCCACCTGGTCGCGTTGTTCGCCTGCTGCATGGTCTGTCACGGCGAGTTGTACCGGCTGCGTCCGCCGGCGGCGGGCTTGACCGCGTATTACCTCACGATAGCCGCCGGCGGGGCGCTGGGCGGCTTCGGCGTCACGGTGCTCGCGCCGCTCCTGCTGCGCAGCTATGTTGAGTTGCAGCTCGGTTTGCTCGCGTGCTGTCTGTTCGCGCTCCTGGCTGATCCGAGTCCCGCGCTGCGGCAGCGCCGCGGCATCTACGCAGCTCTGATCGCCGCGGTCGGCGTGGTCGCCGTGGTTCTGGAGCACGCCGCCGGGGACTCGCCCACTCGCAGGGTGGTGGAGCAAGTGCGGAACTTCTACGGCGTCCTGGCCCTGATCGAGAGGGACCGGGACAACCCGACATTGCACCGGTTCGTGATGCGGCACGGGACGACCGTTCACGGCTCGCAGTTCGCCGACCCGGCCCGACAGCACGTGCCGACCGCGTACTACAGCGAGGACAGCGGCGTCGGTCTGGCCCTGGCGGCCCTCGAACACCGTCCCGCCCGGCGAGTCGGCGTGGTCGGCCTCGGCGTGGGGACGCTGGCGACCTACGGTCGCGCCGGCGACCGGTTCCGCTTCTACGAGATCAACCCGGCCGTCACCCGGATGGCCCGCGCGCACTTCGCCTTCCTGCGCGATACGGCGGCACAAGCGGAGGTCGTGGAGGGCGATGCCCGGCTGGTGCTGCAACGCGAGCCGCCACAGGAGTACGACCTGCTCGTGCTCGATGCTTTCGCCAGCGACGCGGTGCCGGTCCACCTGCTGACGCGGGAGGCGTTCACGACCTTCCTGAAGCACGTGCGGCCCGACGGCATCCTGGCGGCGCACGTCTCGACGCGGCACCTGGATTTGGAATCCGTGGTCCTGCGTCTGGCCGACGACTTTGGCCTTCACGCGGTGCTCGTCATTTCGCCCGGCGACGAGACGCGGGGGGCGTTGTCGGCGAGTTGGGTCCTGCTGGCACGCGAGGCCGCCGTACTGGATACCCCGCGTCTCCGCGAGGCGGCCACCCCGCCCCGCCGCGATTTCCGCCGCGTCGCGGTCTGGACCGATGATCGCGTGAACCTCGTGCAGGTGCTGAAGTAGGCGGGTCATCGCCGTGGCGGCGCGCCGCCGGGGGCCTGGGGCGCAGGCGGGCCTGGGCGCCGGGGAAGGGCAACGGAGAGGGTGGGATTCGAACCCACGGAACCTTGCGGTTCACCGGTTTTCAAGACCGGCGCCTTGAGCCACTCGGCCACCTCTCCAGGACATTGTCATCTAAATGCGTATTCACGATCGTGCAACATGGGAGGACGAGGCTCCTGCCGAGCCGCGGCTCGCCGGGAGGGCCGCCCTCACGGTTGGCGTTCCACGATCCTGAATGCCCATTTAGAGCGCCTGTCAGAACCCCGCACACCCGTGCGGGGGCAAGCGGCCCGCCACGCGCGTGGCGGGTTCCATTGACGGGTCTTAGTCAGTTATGGGGTGCTTTGCAATGGCCGCTCCGGTGAACGGCCACCTTGACGACAACCGACCGCGGCGCTGCGCTCTCGGTGGGCTGGGTGCCGGGCAACCTGCCGGGGGCGTCGTCATGGCCAGGATTCCGAGCACTGAGCCCAGGAAACCGAGTAGGAGTCTGGCTGGACAACGACGCAGATGATCACGCAGCTCCCCAGCGCGGGGGCAGGAAGCTGAGCGCCTCCCGCTGTGACCGGGAAGGCGTCCATCGAGTCCCTGTGGGAAGCCCATCGCCCGGCGAGCGGCGTCAGCGGGGTGACACGGCCTGTCCGCCCTCAATCGGCCCGCCGCGCCGCTCGGCATCATGGAAGTACATGAACCGGCGCAGCGCATCCGCCCCGTGGCACGTCGTGCAGACGTTGGGGGTCACGAAGCGGCGAATGTGCCACACGCGCGCCCGCAACTCGCGCGGGCTGAGAACTTCGAGACCTTCCGGCAATGGTATCGGCTCGGCCCGCCCGTGCGTGAGGTGGCAGGTGTGACACCGGATTCGCCCACCAGGGTCCACCGCATCATCCGCGTTGAACAGGGGCAGGTGCCGCGGCGTACCGGGCGGCTCGGGGTTGAACATCTCCGCGGCCGGGTGGGTGGCGATCCGCGGCGGCGGCGCTAGGCCGCCGTCGCGGTGGCAACACAGGCAGCGGTCGTCTGCGGAGAGGGGGTCGGGCGGCAAACCGGCTTCATAGGCACAGAGCTCCCGTGGCCACAGCAGCGGGAGATCCACCGTTGCGGGGTCCGCGTGGACGCGATGGCACGGCCGGCATGTGCCCGCCTCGAATCCGGCAGCAGTGAGAAACGTTGGGCCATGCCCGATCATGCCAATGTGGATCATGGCGTCGTGGCACGGCAGACAGAGCTGCTGTGAATCCGCGCCGGTGGCCAGCCGCCAGAGCTTCGGCGTGGAGCGGTGTGGATCGTGGCACGTCCGGCATTCGATGCGCGGCTCGTCGGGCGCGGTGGCCGGTTTGTCGAGGAAGGAGGCGGCCGACCATTCTTGCGGGTGCAGCAGGGCGACCGGGCTCGCGGTCCCGGGTGCGGCGTCGGAATGACAGGCCAGACAGGCCGCGTCGCGTGGCTCGGCATTGGCCGCGCGGCCGCCGCGCCACAGACTCTCAGCGTTGTCACCGTGAGGTCGATGGCAGGCAAGGCAGGTGTCGTGTGTGGCCACCGAGGCCGCCGGCCACCGGTTCGCGCCGCCGGCGAGATCGTGGGGGCCGCCCGTCACGCGGCCGGACTCCGCGTGGCATTCGACGCAGACCTGGGCCGGCGGCGCCTGCATGAACTTCGCGTACTGCGGCTCGTGGGGGTCGTGACACGCCGTGCAGTCCGCCTGCGGATGGTTGGCTTCGCCGAGCGCGCGGGCGGCGGGAAACTCACTTGCGCCGTGACACGAGGCGCAAAGCCCGAGACGATCCTGCTCCGTCGGGCGGGGCGGTCGCGCGTCCCGATGAGCGAAATGACAGCCGCTGCACGGCCCGCTGACCCTATTGTCGCCGGTTCCCGCTTCGGCAAGCGTCTCGTAGTGGCGGGGTTCCGTGCCGGCGGGCGTTTCGTAGCGGCCGGGCTCCGCACCGGCCGTAGACGGGCGAGCGCGGCACGCAGGCTCCCCCGTGGCCGTCGTCTCGGGCTGCGACCAACTCAGGTCGTGCGGCGTGCCGATGACGCCCCGCTGTGTCGGGTGACACGCGGCGCAGCCCTCGGTCGCCGCGGGATCGAATGCCAAGAGGTTCTCGGCGACTGGTGCATGGTGAACGCGGTGGCACGTTCGACACAACAACTCGCCCAGCGGGCCGACGGCCGTTTCGAGATGCGCGACGACGGCGCGTTGGTCCGCACTGAGCAGCGGTTCGCGCCCGTGGGCATGTCGCGCGCCGCCGGCGAACAGGGCAGCATTCATGGTTGCGTGGCATGTCAAACACCCGTCGTTCGTCGCGGGGTTGATCGCCAGCAGGTGTGTCTCGCGTGGCCCGTGCGCCATGTGGCAGGCGAGGCACGTGGCCACCTCTGCCCCGTTCAACCCGGCGTGTTCGGCGGCCGCGTAACCCGTCTCTTGTGGAACCATTGGCCCGAGCGGGTGCATTCCCTCCGCGGGGCCCGCATCAAACCCCGGATGGCACGTTGCACAAAGCTCGCCGGGGTCGCGTTCCACGCGGAGGAACACGGCGTCTTTCAGCGCGTTACCAGAGCCGCCGCGCGTGTGGGCGGAGTGACACGTGCGACAAACCAGGCGGCCGTTGACCAAGGGCAAGTGACGCGGGGCAGGCATCCCGGCCGGCGGCGCCAGCCCCTCCCGGTGACCGTGCTCGACCCACACCCGCCTGCGCGAATCCACCACCGTGCCGTCGTGGCACGTGCGACAGGTGGCCGCGCGGCTGACCAGCGGATGCTCCGGCGGATTGTCGGGCACGTCGATCAGCTCGGTCCCGCGGCCGTGGATCAGCGGCGACATCCACTCCAGGTGGCACGCGGTACAGGTCCGCGGCTGGGGGCTGACGAGCGTCGCCGGCGGCGCGGTTTCGGGCGGGGCGTTCGGATCGACGCGCACGCGAACGCGACGCACGCGGTCGGCGCCGGATTCCGCAACGTACAGCCGCCCCGACGCGTCGAACGCCAGACCGGCCGGTTCGTGGAAACGTAGAGGTGTACCGTCCGCTGTACGCAGGACGCCGAGGAACGCGCCCTCGGCCGCGAAGACCTGGATCACGCCGAGCACCGCATCGCTGACCCACACGCGGCCCTCCGCGTCGAGGGCGATGCCCTTGGGGCGGTAGAACTGGCCGGGGTCGAGGCCGTACGAGCCGAGGCTGCGCACCGGCTGGCCGGAGGCGTTGAAGACCGCTACCCGCCCATTGAGCACGTCGGTCACATACACGTCGCCGCCGGCCCCTACCGCGAGCATGAACGGGTAGTCCAACTGGCCGAGGACAGCGCCGTGCCGACCCATGCGGAGCGCGCGTCCCGTTACCGTGTCGACGCGAAGCAGCGCGTGGCCGTCGTTGTCGACGCACCAGGCGGTTCGACCGTCGCCGGTCGGCGCCACGTCTGTCAGGTCCGGCGGACGCGAACCGCCGTCGCCTGTCTTGTAGCGGCCGGGCTCCGCACCGGCCGTCGTGTCGTAGCGGCCGGGCTCCGCACCGGCCGTCGTGTCGTAGCGGCCGGGCCCCGCACCGGCCGTGGTGGGGACGAGAACTCGCGGACCGCGGGCGCCGACCTCCGCAATCAGCACGCGTCCGTGGCCCGTGTCGGCGATCCACAGGCGGCCGTCGGTGTCCCCACGGACGCTCAGGGGTCGGTCCAGCGTCTCCCCGCCGACTTCACGGATTTCTTCAACCAACCGACCGGACGCGTGGAACCGCAGCACGCGATTATTCACGCCGTCGCAGACGTACACGTCGCCGGCGGAGCTGACGGCCACGGCCGATGGCATCACCAGGGCCGGCGTCACGGTCCAGGTGAAATCCAAGTCCGGCTCGCCAACGAAACGAGACGTCACCTGGCCGCAGGCGACGACCGTGACGCCGACGATCAGAGCAAAGCGGCCCGCGATGTGAGCGATGAAATGGTTCACGCGGACCCTCTACGGACGGGACGAACCAGGTCGTTCTTCCCCGGACTCCTCCGCGGGCGACACGAAGCCCGGCAAGTAGAACGGCTGCCCGCTCGCGATGCGCTCAATCATCCGAAAGACGACCGGCGTGGTAAGCATCTCGATCCGCGCCGGGGGATAGCCGGCGGCCGCGAAATCCAACAACGGCTTCTCTGCCCGGTGGCAATCGGTGCAGTGCAGGGCCTGCGGCCGACGCCGGGGGTGTACATCGGCCAGCAGCGCGGCCCGGCGACTCTCGTCCGCCGTGTCGGCCTCACGCAAGTACGCACGGACGGCCGTCTCCGTCCCCGGGTGGTTCAACAGCAGTCCGCCCGTGGCCCGATCGACCAGCGCCAGCTTGGCCCCGTACTCCCCACGAAACCGGCGCGGCAGGGCCTCGCGCGCCGCCTCCACCAAACGCTGAAAGTCGGGGCCCGCGTGCCGCACCGCGGCGAAGTGGTCGGCCATCTCCCGCAACGCCGGCTCGTCGTCGCCCTCGCGGGCCGCCGCCCGCAGCAACGATACCAGCCGCGTCTGCTCGGCCCGGCTCGGCTCCGCAAGCTGACGCCGCCCCTCGTCCGAACTCATCCACCCGAACACCTGGAGCACGGTGGGCGCCGAGCGACGGCGGCCCGAATCGAGGCTGTACCAGGCCGCGGCCAGAGGTTCGGCTTCACCTTGCAGGTGGCACACGCCGCAATGGACACTCGTCGCGTGCATGTTCAGAAACGCACGGACTTCGGGCCGCCGCGCGTGCGGAAACGCCCGGTGGCACCCGGCCCGGGTGCAGCCATTGAACCGGTCGGGTTGGATCCAGCCGTCGATGCGGTGGTAGCGGGCCGGCGGCACGCGAGGGTACGCGCTGGCCTCGACGCCCCGCCAAGCGGTCCGCCGCGTTTGCAGCACGGCCTCGTCGAGGTGCGTCGGAATCTCGGTGATCTGGGCCGGGGCCCGCGCGGGGGTGAACAGGCTGACCACGAGGTAGGCCAGCGCTCGATAGCTCAACCAGCCGGTGACAACGATGACGGCGACGGCGTAGACGCGTGGGATGGCGCGCAACGCCGCGCGGGCCAGCCGGCGCATCCGGTCGCGCGACGCGGGCGGCGGGGTGGATTTCGCCTCAGCCATGCGCATCTCCCGGCGGCTGGGGAACACCCAACTCTCGGGCCGCCTGCAAGACCATCTCGCCGTGCTGTTCCGCCAGCTCGCGGACGGGCGTGTGGCCGGTGATCGTGGCCAGGGAGAGGGGCACGACGTTGGGCGAGAACATCACGTTGATGATGTGCAGGATGCCCACGTGGATGATGGCGAGGAACGCTTCGTACGTGTGGAGAATGAGGGCGACGTTCATCCCCCGCCCGCTGATCCAGCCGGCGAACACCTGCTCCTGCCACAGCACGAGGCCCGTCAGCCCCAGCAGCACCGTGCCCCAGAAGACGCCGAGGTACTCGAACTTCTCCTTGATGGTGAAGCGCCCGAAGGTCGGCGGGTCGGCCCGCCGGGCCACGAGGTACAAGAGAAGTTGGTACGCCTTGCGCAGATCGGCGGGCGTAATCAGCATCGGCATTTGCAGCAGGGCGCGCCAGCCGGTCGGTTGTGCGGTACTGGCCGGCTGACCGCGCGGGCGAAGCGTGACGGTCAAGGCGTACACCGCGTGGACGATGAGCCCCGCGATCAACGCCAGCCCGGCCCAGTGGTGGACGTTCCGCGCCGGACCCAGTCCGCCAAACAGGTCGATGACTGTGCGGGACCAGGCCTGATCGGCGAACTTCATGGGAAACCCGGTCAGCGCCAGCAACACGAACAGCCCCGCGAGTACCCAGTGTTGCACGCGCTGGCTGACGGTGAAGCGCGTCAGCCGGGCGCGACCCCCGGGGTGGGCGAGGACCGCCTGCGTGAGGGCCTGCATCGCCGGCCCCGCGCCATGGTGCCGGCCGACCACGATCTGCCCCAGTTCCAGCAGGCAGAGCACCAGCGACGGGCCAAAGGTCAGCACCGTCAGCACGATGAAGGCCACGGCCAGTCCGTACTCCAGCGTGCCGCGGGCCGACGGTAGATCGAGGTGCACGCCGGCCGAGGCAATCCGCGCATCGGCGCCCGGGTGGCAGGCGATGCTACGGCACGTGTCGGCGACGCGGACCGGCGACACGGAGGAACCGGGATCGTGGCGGCCCAGCACCCGATGCGCGTCCTCGCCGCGGGCCACGTGACACGCCCGGCAGTCGGGGGTGCTCTCCTCGCCGAGCAACGCGGCCTTGCCGTGGAAACTCCGCACGAAGCTCGCCACCGCGTTGTGCATCGTGCGGCCTTCGAGGAACACGGGGTCCGCGTGGCACACCGCGCAGCTCTGGGCCTGCTCCAGCGGCGGGCGGGCCGGTTGGAGCCGGGCGCCGATGTGCCGCAGGTAATACGAGACGTCGGTCGGAATCTGCTCCCGATGGCACGTCTCACAGCGGTCCAGTCCGAGCCCGCCCGCCGCGCGCGCGGTCCGCCGCAGGAATACCGCCGCGCGAAACACGGGCTCGTCGTGGCAGTAGAGGCACTTGGATTGGCGCTCGTCCAGCAGTGGTCCGCCCGCGAACGACAGGCCGGTCAGTTGCGTCGCGGCATGGACGCTCTCCTCCAGCACGGCGGCCACGTTGGCATGGCTGAAGCGGCGCTCCGCGCCCCCCGCCCCCAGCAAGTGGCACGTGCGCGTGCAATCGACGCGCGAGACGGGACGGTGTGGAATGACGGCCACCTCGTCGCGCGGGTGGCACGCGGTGCACGCCAATCGCGCGTGCGCCCCTTCGAGGTGCCGTACGTAATCCGGATCGACGTAGAAGAGGTGCAGGCGATCGCGCTGGGGGTCATATCGTCCAAGGCCGCGGTACTGATGACAAAGCAGGCAATTGTCGGCGTCCTGACCGGGGGCCGCGCCCATCGCCGCCATCACCACGACCCAGGCGGTCAGGGACCGCCGCCAATGCCGTTTGACGCCCATTCGACGCGACAAGCGCCAAGCGGACGGCCCGATGGGAACCTTCAGCGAGCCAGGCGCGCCGGCGCCCAGAGCGCGGGACGCGGACGCGGAACTTCGACCTTCACCCCATTTCGCCCGCGAACGGAAACGGGGCCGCGGATAGTCGGCCGGCGGGCGGCCCCCGGGCTGGGAACGCTGAGCGACCATCGGGCTTCGCCTTCGAGCCGCGGCTCGGACGTGAGAAGAGACTCGCCAACGGAAGACTATAATGAGGTTGGCGTGCCGGTGCGAGAGGACGGGCACGTCGTTCGAATCCGGTGCCGAGTCCACGGGAACCTTTCATGGAACGTGGGGCCGACGCGACGGCACGCGCTGCTTCCGGGAACACGGCGGTATCCGCCAAGCCGGGTGCGCGCCGCTGGCGGGGTCCGGAAGACTGCGCGGCGCATTGCTTCGTGCTCGAGGCCGTGGCGGGGCTGGATGTCGGGCTGATTCTGCTCGACGTGCGGGGCAGCGTGCTGTGGCTGAATCGCACTGCGGAGGGCCTGCTCGGCGTGACGGCGGCGCAGTGCGTCCGGCACTCCCTGTCCGCGGCGCTGCGCGATCCCCACTTGGCCGCTTTCTGGCAGGATTGCGGGGCGGGCGGACGGGCCGTCGTCGGGGAGGTGTCGGTGCGCCATCAGCGGCCCATCGAGCTGAAGCTGCACCTGATGGATTGCCACGGCCCGGACGGCAGCTTGCGGGGCCGCGCGCTGTTGGTGTGCGACATCACACAAGAGCGCAAAGCCCAGGTTGAGCTGTCGCGGGCCGTCGCCGATCGGCTCCTGGCGCTGACCAGCGGCCACATGCCGCCGGAGCCGGTCGCCCAGCTAACGTCTCAGGAGTTGCGTGTGCTGCGCCTGCTGGGGCGCGGGCTGAGCAACGAGCAGATCGCGCAGCAAACGTCCATTTCGACCTCGACGGTCCGCAGTCATTTGAAGCGACTCTACCGAAAGCTGCACTTGCGTTCCCGCGCGGAAGCCGTGAGCTTCGCGGCCCGCAACCACCTTTCGTAACCGCTCCCGGAACTCCCCGACGCGGGACACAGATTCCCCCCTGGGGGGGATTGCTGGATATCTTGATGTTGTTACTATCAGTTTTGGCGAGCGGGCCAGTGACGGCGTGTTTGGTCGAGGAACACGCCGCCGCATTGACGGGTGGCTGACGGCCGCCGCCCCGTCGCAACCGAATGCCGTCGCGTTCATTTCTTGCGTTCGCAGGCGTCAAAGCGTGGACACGGGACCCATGGCGGAGAGTGCGCATGTCTAGGTTGGCTAAGAAATCCAGATTGGGCGGGCGGAGCGGCGTCGTGGCCTTGCTGGGGTTGGCCTGGGTCGTGATCGGCGGGTGTCCGCAACCGCCGACCGACGGGGACGGGACGCCCGCCAAGGGCAACAGCGGCCTCACCGGCAAGTACGTCGGTTCGACCCGGTGCAGTCTGTGCCATGTCAACACCCACACCAACTGGGCCGAGACGCTGCACGCCGGCGCGCTGGAGACCTTGGAAGCCATCGGCCAGGACAAGAACCCCGTCTGCCTGCCGTGCCACACGGTGGGCTTCGGTCAGGCCGGCGGTTTCGTCGACCGGGCCACGACGGACGACCTGGCCGGCGTGGGCTGCGAGACCTGCCACGGCGCGGCGCGCGACCACGTCCAGAACATCGAGGACCGGAACCTCCGGCCGACCGTCAGTATCAGCGCGGCCGTCTGCGCCGTGTGCCACCAGGGTGAGCACCACCCCAACTCCGAGGAATGGGCGGAATCCGGGCACACCAACATCGAAGAGGACGTGGCCAACGGCATCCTGGCCGGATCCACCAACTCCGTCCAGAACTGCGGCCTGTGCCACTCGGGGGACATCTTCAAGGAAGTCCAGGTCAAGGGCGAGACGATCGCGGACAATGCCTTCGTCGGCCTGAAGAAGGCGGACCTCAACCCGATCACGTGCGCCGTGTGCCACGATCCGCACCGGCGGACCGGGAACGCGGCCCAGCCCGACGAGGGCCGCGACTACCAGTTGCGCTACCCCGAGATTGCGACGCCGACGGCGACCAACAGCATCGCCGCCGCGACCGATCGCACGCGCTTCAATCTGTGCGGGCAATGCCACCACAGCCGCGGCCGCGTCTGGACCGAGACCTCGCGCCCGCCGCACCACAGTCTCCAGAGCAACGTCTACGTCGGCGAGATGCCGATGCCGGTGGGCCAGGAGAGCGCCCCGCTGGTGTTCAGCCGGGTCTCGGTCCACTCGTTCGCGCCCGAGCAGTGCGCCACGTGCCATATGTTCCGGCAGGATTTCCAGAGCGAAGTGGCCCCGGCGATTGCGGGCCACTCCTTCGAGGTCAACTTCAAGAGCTGCGCGTTGAGCGGCTGCCACCCGTCCGTGGCCCAGGCGCGGGCCGTGCAGGCCACGCTCAAAGCGGAGATTGACGGCCGTCTCGCCACCGTGCGGCGACTGCTGGGCAATCCGGCCACGTGGGAGTACAGCAATACCGGCGGCCCGGAGGACCAGGGCGCGATCACCGACGCGGTGAAACAGGCCCGCTTCCTCTACTACTACGCTCTGAACGACGGCAGCAAGGGCATGCACAACCCGGCTTACGTCCGCGACATGCTGGTCAAGGCGGAACAGCTCTTACAGAACTAACCGGGTGCTTGTGATCGTGCGACACGGGAGGGCGAGACTCCGGCCGAGCCGCGGCTCGCCAGGAGGCCCGCCCCTTGTCCAGTGTGCCCCGTTGCTGAATACCCGTGGAAACGCGCGTCCGGGGTGGACCACATGACAGAACGCGAAGCGCGAGCGAGCGCCGTCGATCAGAGCGCTCGCCGGCGTCTTGTGTCCTGACCGGTGGCTGTCGGCCTGCGGTCACCCCTGCGTCGTCAATCCGGCGTGCGGCGGAAGCGGTCCAGGCCCCGTTCATCCAGCCATTGACCGGTCGTGTGACAATCGCGGCACAGGGGTAACGGCCCGCCGCTGTGGCATTGGTCGCAGCGGAGATTGTCGTGGGGGACCATGGTCAGCGAATGGTGGAAGCGGCCCTCGATAAACGCCCCCGGCGGGTTTTCGAGCGGATTGATTGCGGTGTGGCAGACTTCGCAGGCGGAGCTGATTGCCTGGCCGTGACGGTTGACGTGCCGGCCGTCGTGGCAACGCATGCAGCCGGGGGATTCGAGATGCCCCACGTTGTCCGGATACGTACGCCAGTTGACGCGCATGCGCGGGAAGAAGTTCCGCCGATAAATGTCCTGGACCGCGGCCACCGCCTGCTCCAGCGCGGCCGCGCGCTGCGTCACCACCGCGGGGTAGTGTTCTTGATAGAACGTCGTCAACCCGTCGCGGATCGCCGCCGCGGCGGCGGACACATCGGGATACTCCCCGGCGAGCAGGGCCACGGCCTCGCGTTTGATGAATGGCAGCGTCGCGTCGATGCGCCCCGCGTCGAGGTACAGGTCCAGGGCCTTCTGCGGCGAGCGGAAATGGTGCGCCGCGCGGTTGTGGCAATCCATGCAGTCGATGGTCCGCACGACGCCGGCGGGGCGTGGGGCGTCCGGCGGCTGCCCGTCCGAGCGGTAGATGTCCTCCTCGCCGGTCGCGCGCACGTAGCGCACCCAGGGGATGTCCTGGAGTCCGGGATCCAGGGCGACGTACTCCACCCGAGCACTCAGGGCCATGTGCATATGGATGCCTTCGACGCGGCCGATGGTCTCGTCCGCGCCGCCGGTCTTGACCAGCAGACGCACCTCGCGCCGGGTGTTGCCCTCATCCGGGGCGTAGAAGGTCATGGTGCGGAGTTGCGCGCCGAAGAACTTCGCCGGCCAGTGGCACTCCTCGCACGTCTCCCGCGCGGGCCGCAGCTCGGTAATGGCCGGCGGGACCGGCCGTGAATAGCTGTTCATCCACACGGCCAGGACTTGCCGCGTGCCCGACAGCTTGGACTTCACGAACCAGCTCGCCCCGGCCCCGATGTGGCATTCGGCACACGAGACGCGGGCGTGCGACGACGATGCGTACGCCGTGGCCTGCGGCTCCATGACCGAATGGCACACCTGGCCGCAGAAATACGACGACTCCGTGTAGTGATAGCCGAAGTAACTGCTGACCCCCACCGTGGGTAGCACGACAAAGAAGGTACTGAGCAGGAAGAACGCCGCCACCCGGCGGGTCCGCCGGTCGTTGAGATCGAGGCGCGGGAAACGCAGGCTGCCGACCAGCTCCGGCGCGCGGTGCCGCAGTCGGCGGCGCTTGAGCAGGATGCCGAGCGGCACGATGAGCAGGCCGAGCACGAACCCCCCCGGCAGGACCAGATAGCCGATGATGTCCACGTACGGGTTGGGGGCCGGGGCCACCACACTGAATAGCGCAAATGTCAGCAGCAGCAGGAGTGACAGCCCGGCCATGAAGAACCCGGCCATCGAGAGGTAGTTGTTGTAGAGCGAGACCCGTTGCGGGGGCGTTTGAGCGACGGGCGGATGTGGCGATGGGTCTTCCGACGACATGCGTCCAGCACTCGGCCCCCGTCGCCCCCGTCAAGACCACCAAAACGCGCCGAATCAGGATCGCGGCATTCTACGGGCGTCCACTAACGGACACAATCGAGTCTGCGGTCCCCGACCGGAAGTATCGGGATAGCTTCTACTGCGGCTGGCGGTGCAGACCGGTGGCGATCTGCCACGCCGAGTCGCGCGACAGGAAAAACGCCGAGTTCGGCGCCGCGGTATCGTCCGTGTGGCAGCGCAGGCAGACGAAATCCACCGTCACGGCGGCACGGCCCTGGGCGTCCTTCAAGACGGAGCGGCCGTCCGCGCTGAACATGTCGTGGTAATCCGCGTCGCGGGCCGCAATGCGGAAGATGTGCGCGCGGACGTCGCCCATCCGCCCCGTGGTCCCGACGATGGCCGGGCCGGCCGCCGCGTTGCTCAACCCCGCAAAGGGCATGTGGCAGCTTTCGCACGTCAGCGCCTCGCGGTAGTTGCCGCGCACGAAGACGACGCCGCCGTGCGCTGCCATGTTCGCGTCGGAGTGGCAGACCGTACAGGTGTTGCGGATGCCACGCTCGCGGTCATAGATCGTTGAGGCGTGCGGGTCGTGACACGTGCCGCACGTGAAATCGGCATGGCCGCCGCTGGCCCGCAGCTCGGCGTATTGGGTATTCGGATGGATGTAGCCGCCGGCGGCCACGATCACGTCGGGGTTGTCGCCCGCGGTGTGACAGCGGGCGCAGATCGTGGGCGTCGGGTCCACAAAGAGGTCACGGGCCGCCGGCCGCGGCAGATGGTTCGAGCCGGGGCCGTGGCAGGCCTCACACTGCACGCCCGCTTCCGCCCACGTGCCGCGAATGCCCGGGCGACCATCCTGCGACCGTGGCAGGTCACGATCCTGCGGCGCGGGGCCGGTCGTGTGGCAACGGAAGCAACGGTACTCGTATGGCAGCGGCGTCCGGCGGTCAGGCCGGTAGGCGGCGAAGCCGGCCGCCGTCTCGGTCGGCGGAAAGGCAAGGTTCCACTGCGCGTGGACGCCCTCCACGCCGTCGGTCATCACATACCCCCGTGCGTCAACGAATAGCGCCCCCAGCGTGTAGCCGCCGATGATGTAGCTGACGTCGGTCCATTGCTTCCCGTCCGGGGGGTTGGGGACGCCGGCGCGGGCGGCCTGCGCCGGATAGGTCGGCGCTGCGTCATCAATTGCCACGAGCGCCTGGGAATGCGCGTGCAGTCGTGTGCGGGCGGCGATGTCCGCATGACACGCCGCACACGCCCGCGACCCGACGTAGCTCGCGCCGGTGTTGAGCGGGTCGGTCGTGTTGTTGAACACCGGCGGACCCGCGGGAGCGCCGTTGTCGCCGGGCGGGCAGCCCCCGGCGAGACCGGCCATCAGCGCGACCACCAGTAGCCGGCCGGCCCATGCGGCAAGTCCCTGAGCACTGGTGGATCGCCGAAACATGTAACGCTCCGCTGCGGCCAACGACCGGCATCTCGCCGGAGCTACCGCCAATGACATTCCGAGCACAGCTCGATCCAATCCGTCCGCAGGGCGCTCACCCGGTCCGCCGGATTGCGGGCCAGTGCGCCCAATTCCGTATCCGGCGGGAACAGCCCGGTGTAGTGCGGATTGTGGCACGTGTAGCACGTCACGCGGTCGTTGCCGAGCGGGAGCCATGCCGGGGGCCGGTCGGTCGCTCGCGCCGCCCGCCTCAAGTCATCCAACGAAGCGTCCGATTCCCGGCTGAGCTCCCGCACGGTCATCCACTCGCGGATCGCCGGCGTCACCGGCCGGTCCACGTGCCCGCGCGGCGACAAGTCCCAATGTGGTTGGTGACAATTCGTGCAGAGGGCCGACGACTCGGTTCTTAGCAACGGCTCAAACTGCCGCCGTCCGTCCACCGGTATGTCCGGCCGCCGCGTGTGACAGAACAGGCAGGCCGCCTCGCGGGGGTGGCCGGCGTCGTCGCGCTGGCGATGGGGGCTGAACCGGCCGGCGCGGTCGGGCGGGTGACAGAGGCCGCAGTAGGCCAGTGGCCGCTGCGGATCGTAGCCGCGCAACAATACAGAGTTCACCGCCGGTCGCCGCGCCGCGGGGTCGCAGTGCCGCACAATGTCATGACACGTCAGGCAGCCGATGACGCCGCCCGCCGTGGGCCAGTCGGGCGGGGTTTGGGCGGTCTCGGTGACGGTCGCCCGGCCGATGGGGTGCGGATCGGCCGGCGCCTGCACCCCGTCGTGGCACGACAGGCACAGCGCATCGACGGCCGCGGGCTCGATGGGGCGGTCCACGCCGGACCTGTGACACTGCGTGCAGCGCCCGGCATTCCAGTGTGGGTTGATGGCCGTCGATTGGGGGAACTTCGCCCGCCACTCGACGGCCGCCGTATCCGGCAGGGCGCTGCGGCGCCCGTCGGTGCTCCCCAGCCACGCATAGACGCGCACGCCGGGATCGGCGATTTGCTCGGCAACGAGCACGTAATAAGCGGGCGGTTCGGCAAGCGGCTCATCGACCTGGGTCGGCGGCCGGTGCAGGGTGATCGCGATACCGTTCGGCAAGGTCAAGGCACCGCGCCCCGAGCCCGGCTCCCCAAAAGCGAGCAACGGTCCACCGTCGGGCGAGTACGCGTGGACCCGCTGCGAGAACGCGTCGCTCACGAAGATGGTGCCATCGGGCCCCACCGCCACATCGCGCGGCCGGCCGAACGTGCCCACCACGTCGCCGGCTTGCCCGACATGGCGCAGCCAGCGCCCGTCTCGATCGAGCACTTGCACGCGGTTGTTCAGCATGTCCACGACACAGACGTTCCCGTCGGGCAGGAGTGCCATCCCGCGCGGGAACGCGAACTCGCCCGGACCGCTGCCGGGTCGCCCGATCGACCGGCGGTGCTGGCCGGTGGGGTAGTCAAAGACCTCAATGCGATGTGCGGCCTGGTTGGTGATCCAGAGTTCGCCGTTGACCACCAAGACATCTGCGGCCCGCACGGGCTCCTGTGACGAGAACGCTGCCCGCGGGGCCCTGCCGCCCTCCCACCGCCAAACGCCCCGGCGATCACAAACCAGCAGGGCTCCGTCGGGCGCCACTTCCACGGCGAACGGCTGGTCCCAGCGTGCGCCGGGGGTCGCATCGCGCAGCCGCCCATCCGCCGCGTCCCACCGCCACAGCGTCCCCAACGCGAGGTCGCAGACGAACACCGCATCCCCTGTGGAGGTCAGGCCGCTCGGGCTGGCGACGGCCAGCGGCGGCGGGGACTCGGCGCCGAAGAAGAACAGCGCGAGCTGAACCTGCGCGGGAGTCGGCGGCGTGGACCCCCGGAGCGTGCCCAGCGCGATGACGCGCGGCACCTGTGGTGCGGGTGGGTAGGCACGCCCGTTCTGCGCCCGAACGCCCCACCGGCCATCCCGGTGACACCCCGGTAGCCACAAGGCCGCCGCGACGCTCGCCATCAAGGCGAGCGCCCCCCCCCAACGCCAGAGCTTGCCTACAGGCGATGGCATGTCAGGCAAAGGGCACTGCGCTGATTCGAAATCCACAGGAAGCCGTCGAAGCCGCGCGTGTTGTGGGCATCGTGACACGTCGTGCACTGAATACGGCCGCCGGGCAGGTGCAGGCCGCTGGCTTCCACCGCCGCCGCGGGGTGGTAATCCGAACGCGGCCCCGGATACTTCACCCCCACCGGGTGGCTCCGCAGGCCGCGTCCCCCGAGGCCGGTCCGGCGGAGCGGCTCCGCAACCGTCACCGCGTGCGACGCCGTGTAGACATCCGCCGCGGTCACGCCATCATGGCATCCCAGACACAGCAGCGACCAGCCGCTCAGCTCGACATCAAACCGCGTGTACGGCCGCAACGGCTGCGTCGTGGTCGGCCGACGGTCCAGGCGCGGGACGGGGGCGACGGCCAAGTGCGGTGTGTGGCACGGCAGACACAGATCACGCACCTCGGCATTGAGCCGACGGAAATCGTGCTTGCTGCCCACCAATCCGCTGGCCAGCCGGGCCGACGTCGGTTCGGTGGCCGGCGGATAGAGGTGATCCGGGCCGCCCCCGTCAGGGAGCGGTGCGTGCGGCGACAGCGGCGCCGGTGGGGCCACAGCAGGCTGCGTGGTCAGAGGTTCGGTGTCCGCGGCCGCTCCGGGGGGTTCAGTCGCCGCGACCCGAGTCTGTGTCGTCAGGAATACCAGCAATGCGCCCGCGAGCATGCCGGCCAGCGTCATCTGCGTCCGGTACTGGGGCCACGGGATACTCATTGACGTGCTCCTGTGTCGAGCGCCGCGGCGCCCGCAAGGCCCCGGCACTATAGTCGGCGACCGCGGGTTTCACAACGATTTCCACACAAACGGCAGCCCGCGGCTGGACAGCCCGCGCGGCGCTCGCTAGTCTGCGGCCGGAACGATCGCCAGCGGTCTGGCGACTTCACGTCCAATCACGATCTATGGCGCGCGGCACGTTCGTCACCGGCGGGATGCTGGGGCTGGTGTGCCTGTCCAGCCCGACGGGCGCAGCCGAACTCCCCGACACACGGCCGACCACACCATCGACCACGCAGCCGGCCCCGGGGGCAGCGCCCGATCCGGCCGCCGAGGACCGGCGCTGGCAGTTGCTCAGTCTCCAAACCTTGATGCTGGAACTCGGCTTCGAAACGGCCTATGACGAGCAGTCGGCACGTTCAGCGTCGCGCGACCCGCCGGCCCGCTGGACCTTCCGTCAGACGCGCCGCACCCTGCGGCTGGAGGAAACCGCCGGGTTGCAAGCCGACGGCGTACTCTTCGGCGAGGAGTGGGTGCGGTTCAACGCGGGGGCGCGGTGGGGACTGGGCCAGGAGCGGCATCGCCAATCCGGCTGGGGGCTGGAGGACAGCGCCGATCCGCACGGTCAACTGCTGGAATACAACGCCGACTTCACGTTCTTCCCACACGGCAAGCTCTCGGGCAGCGCGCTGGCCGAGCGGCGGACCGACCGCGTGCCGCGGACCTTTCTGCCCAGTCTGGACCGTTCGCGCGAGCGGTACGGCGCGGGGCTGTATTTCAACGACGCGAAGCTGCCGATGCGGCTTACGTTCGAGCACTCCCGTGACACCCTCGACAGCCGCACCTACGACCCACAGGACGACGAGCAGCGCGGCCGCGACCAGTTGCGCTACGAGGCCACCTGGCAGATCGACACGCGTCACGCCCTGCGCCTGGAGTACGAATACGACGACCGCCGCGAGGAATACGCCGGCAGCCGCACGCGGTTTGACACCCTGCGGCACTATCTGACGCTGAATCACACACTGCGCTTCGGCGACGACGCCCGCAGCTCGTGGGAGAATCTCCTGCGGCTCCAGGACGCGTCCGGCGACCTGGCCCGCGACAACGCCGAAGCGCTGTCACGCCTACGGCTTCAGCACACGGACGCGCTGGCGACGGACTACCGCGTCCAGTTCCTGCGCGATTCGTTCCAGGGCCTGACGACGGAGACCTGGCGGGGCGAGGCCGGGTTGACGCACCGTCTGGACTCGTGGCTCACCACGACCGCGCAGCTGTACGGGCTCGACCAGTCGGCCGAGCGGACCGCGGACTGGGCCGAATGGGGCGGGCAGATCGGCGCCTCGGCCGCGCGGGACAACCGGTGGGGCCGCTTCTCGTCCAACCTGTCCTACAGCCATGCCTCCACCGACACGCGGCACGGCACGCGGCGCGGCGTCGTCATCGGCGAGTCCGTCACCTTCCGCGACCCGCTGCCGACCTATCTCGCGCACACCGACGTCGATCCGGCGACGATTGTGGTGATCGATGAGGCCCGCACACGCACGTACTTGCCGGGGCGCGACTACATGATCTCCCGTGCTGGCCACCATACGGCACTGCTGCGCGTGGCGTCCGGGGCCATTCCCGATCGCGCGACCGTGCTGGTGAGCTACACGTATCGCGTCGCGAGTGACTACGACTTGCGGCGCGACCGCGTGGACTTCCGCGTGCAGCAGGCGTTCAACTTCGGCGTGACGCCGTACTATGCGGCGTCGCTTCAGGCCGAGAACATCGACCGGCCGCCGCGCGACGCGCTGGCGGGCCGCGACGTGAATCGCCACCGCCTGGGGGCGACGTATCGCCGGCCGCGCTGGTCGGTGGGCATCGAGTATGAGTACAACGACGATAGTCTCGATCCGTATCAGGCCGTCCACGGGAACGGGGACGTGGTGCTTTGGCAGAAGCCCACGCACCAGCTCGACGGCAAAGCCACCGCGTCGCAGTACTGGTTCCGCGGGTTGGGCGAGCTGGCCGAGCGCGACGCGCTCCTCTGTGACATCGGGCTCGCCTTCCGCCACGCCCTGGCCCGCGACCTGAACCTCGACGCCAGTGCCCAGTACCGTTACGAGGATGACCAGCTCTACGGGATCACGCACGGCGTGGACCTGACCGGGGCGCTCGAATGGCGACTCGGCCACTTCTCGCTGCGCTTCGAGGCCGAGTACGACCTGCTTGACCTGCCGGACTCGCGCGACCAGTCGATGTCCTTCTGGATCAAGCTCAAACGCGAGATTCCGGTGCTGGGAGGGAAGCGGTCGTGAGGGCCCGCCGTGCCGCCAGCCTGGGCTTCTTTCTGCTGACCGTAATGCTCGGCTGCCAGTCTCCGCCGCGACCAATATTTCCGTCCGTCGATCCGGCGTTGGTCTGGCCGCCGCCGCCGGACACGCCGCGGATCCGGTACATCGGCGCGCTGTATGGCGAGTCCAGCCTCGGCGCCAAGCCGCGCGGCTGGGAGGCGATCCGCGCGGTGCTGGCCGGCCCGGCGGCGCCGGTGGAGTTCGTGCGTCCCGTGGCCGTGGCGATTGCCGGCGAGCGCGTGTACGTCGCCGACCCCGGCCTGGGGATCGTACACCTGCTCGATCTTCAGCGACGGACGCACCGTGTGCTGACGGGGGCCCCGGATGACCCGCTGCGCGTCCCCATCGACCTGGTCGTGCTTTCGTCCGGGCTGTTGCTGGTGGCGGACCGCGGGCGAGCAGCAGTCGACGTATTTGACCTTGACGGCGGATGGCGTGAGACCCGCCGCCGGCCGGAAATCACCGGGCCGGTGTCACTGACGCACGACACCACCCGCGACGTGACGTGGATCGCCGATGCCGACGCGCACGCTTGCTGGGCCGTGGGCGACAGCGGCATCGTGGCGCACGTCGGGCAGCGCGGGGGTCTGTTGGGACAATTCAACTATCCGTCCGCGGTCGCCTTCGACCCTCGCATCGGGCTGGTCGTCGCCGACGCGATGAACTTCCGCGTGCAGGTCTTCCCGAATGACGCCGGACCGGTCCGCGTGTTCGGCCGCAAGGGGGATGCGGCGGGCGATTTTGCGCGCCCGCGCGACGTGGCCATTGATGCTGCCGGCCACATCTACGTCCTCGACAATCAGTTCGAGAACATTCAGGTCTTCACCACCGACGGCGAGCTGCTAATGGCCTTCGGACAAGGCGGTGACGGCCCCGGCGAGTTCTCGCTCCCGTCCGGGCTTACCATCGACGAGCACGACCGAATCTGGGTCGCGGACAGTTTCAATCGCCGCGTGCAGGTGTTTCAATACCTGGCGGAGGACGGTCCATGAAGCCCGGGGCGATCATCGCGTGCTGGCTGTCGCTCGGGGCCGCGGCGGTCGCCGACGACAGCATCGTGTATTCGAAGCACGATCTGTCGGTGTACGGTCCGGGGCCGGTGCGGGCGGTGAACGAGGACCAGATCTGCATCTTCTGTCACGTGCCGCACAACGCCAGCCCCGCCGCCCCGCTGTGGAACCGCCACAATCCGACCACGCATTACCGCGTCTACCGCAGCCGCGCGCTGGACGCCCGGGTCGATCAGCCCGGCCCGGCGAGCAAGTTGTGCCTGAGCTGCCACGACGGTAGCATCGCCCTGGGACTCACGTTGAACCGGCCGGCGACCGACCCGATCCCGATGACCCACCTGTACATGCCGACCGGCCCCAGCAACCTGACCAGCGATCTCTCCGACGACCACCCGATCGGCTTCCGCTACGACCGTGCCCTAGCCAACCGTGACCGGCAGCTTCGTCCGGTCGAGATGATCGATCACCGGCTGCTGCTGGGGCCGCGCGGCGAGCTGGAATGCACCGCCTGCCATGATCCGCACAACAACGAGCTGGGCAACTTCCTGCGGATCACGGACCGTGAGGGGGCCCTGTGTACCGCTTGTCACGCGCTGGACGGCTGGCCGTATAGCGCGCACGCGCTCAGCCCGCGACCGGTGCCTCCCACGCTGACGGCCGGCGGACTGCCGCCGTACACGTCGCTCGCTGACAACGCGTGCCGCGGTTGCCACCTGTCGCACAGCGCGCCCTACCGCGACAAGCTCCTGTATGCTCGTCCCTCCGAGTTGTGTATCACTTGCCACGACGGCTTCAGCGCCACGAACATCCTGCCCGTGTTGGACCTGCGCTCGGGGCACCGCGTCAGCAAGCTGGCCGGCTTGTCACGCCCCCCCGAGCAGCGTCTGCACGTGGCCCCCTTCGTTGAATGCACTGATTGCCACAACCCGCACGCCGTCGCTTCGGAACCTTGGCGCAATATCGTCGGCCGCGACGACAACCCGGCCGTGCCGGCGGCCATGCGCGAGGTGCCGGGCGTCACCCTGGGCGGCGCGCCGCTCGAACGCGCCACGTTGTATTACGAAGTCTGCTTCCGCTGCCACGCCGACCGCCCCGTCCTCGTGCGCGGCCGGATCATCCGCCAGCAGGACGCGCTCGGGAACGTCCGTCGACAGTTCCTGCCGACCGCGGCGTCGGCGCACCCGGTCGCCTACCCGGCCCGCAACACGGCCGACACGCCCAGCCTGATCCCGGCCATGCGCACGCGCTCGTTCATCGGTTGCCAGGATTGCCACAACAACCCCGACGCCCGCGGTGTCGGTGGCAGCGGCCCGAACGGTCCGCACACGTCCCGCTACGACTTCCTGCTGGTTGACCGCTACGAGACCCGCGACTTCACGGTGGAAACGCCCCAGGCGCACGCATTGTGCTACCGCTGTCACGACCGCAGCTCGATTCTCGGCAACGAGAGCTTCTCCCGCCACCGCGAGCACGTCGTCCGCGGCCGGGCCCCGTGCAGCGCCTGCCACGCGGCCCACGGCGTCTGGGGCGGCCCGACCGAACATGCCCACCTGATCAACTTCGATCTCGCGATCGTCTCCGGCCGGCGCTTCTACCAGAGCACCGGCCGCTTCCGCGGCACCTGCACCCTCCGTTGCCACAACGTCGAGCACGTCAACTTCACGTACCAGCCGTGAGCGTCGGGTCGCCGCCGAGCACCGTCGACGTCGTCGAGATGGCAGGTCCCAGGTTGCCGTGGCCCTGCTCCCCCAAACCTGAGCCCGTCGTCACGAGAGTCTTCAGTCCGGCTGAATGGCCCGCACCGGCCGCGCGAACCGGTGTGCATAACAGTCCGCCGCAGAAGCAGCGCCGGTGCCCCGTGGCCGGTGTGGAATGTCGAAAACGCCTCGGAATCTCACGTCCGCCGCGGGGGACGGACGCCACGGCGCGTTCGGCGGCGGGCGGACGGGCCGTCAGTCGGCCGCCTTTTCCGACAGCAGCCACGTCGCGGCATCATGCAGCGCTATCTTCGCCCGTCGCCCAGTTGTGCGCGGAGGCGTCAACGCAATGAGGTGCAGTTCGGCACGCGGGTGCTCTTGCGCGGCCTCCAGCAGGGCACGCACCTCGCGCTCATATGTGTCCCCCGCAGCCAGGTCGGCGCAGACCTGGACCAGCTCCTCCCGACCGTCGTGGTAGCGCGCCAGGAAATCAACTTCCTTTCCAGTGGCCGTGCGGACGTACGCGACCTCGGCCCCGTGGCGGACCAGCTCCAGGAAGACACACGTCTCCAGGGCGTGTCCAACGTTCGCCCGGCCGGCTTGGTCGTAGACCGGGATCAGCCCCGGGTCGATCGGGTAGACCTTGCGCGGGTTCACCATGCGGCGTCGCTCGGAGCCACCGGCGATCGAGGCCGTCCGGACCAGGAACGCGTCCTCCAGGTGGGCGAGGTACTCGTGCAGCGTGTTCTTGGCGACCGGGATGCCCTGCGAGCGCAAATCGCCGTGGAACTTGCTGATGCTGAACGATCCGCCGGCGTTGGCGAGCAGGTGCCGCGCCAACCACCGGAGGCCCACCGGATTCGACACGTCGTGCCGCTCGATCACATCTCTCAACAGCGCGAGATCGACGTAGCTGCGGAGCAAGTCAAACCGGTCGCGTGCCTCGAGGCCCTGTGCCTCCGGGAACCCGCCGACCGTCAAGTACCCACGCAGAGCGTGCTGCACGGCCGACCGCGTCCCCTTCGGCAGAGGGTTCGTCGACCGCTTCGGCTCGCGGCCGATGTGACGCAGCACCTCCCGGAAGCTGAACGGGTGAATGACCGCTTCAAGGGCCCGCCCACGCATGCTCGTCGCCACCTCACGACTGAGCAGCTTGGCGGACGACCCGGACAGGAACAGGTCCACCGACTCGGTGTCGAGCAGCCGGCGGGCGAACCCCTCCCATCCCGGCACGTTCTGAATCTCGTCCAGTAGGAACACCGCCCGGCGCTTCTCGCGCCACTCGGGATGCAGGCGGTAGTACTCCTCAACGACGAGGTGCATGTCGGCGGCCGTCATGCCGGCCAGCCGTTCGTCCTCGAAGCTGAAGTACAGGAGCCCCGCGCGCGGTGTCCCGGCCGCGAGACGTTCGGCGATCAACTGCCAAAGGTACGTGGTCTTGCCCGCGCGGCGCACACCGAGCACGGCGATTGCCTTGCCCGGCACCTTGGGTAGCCGGACGTCGCGCGGAGTGAAGGCCGGCGGCGGCGTGGCAAGCGAGTCGACAATCTTCTGTCGGAGCAGGTCGTACATTTGTCCTTCCAGGAAAGACAATTATGACGATCTTTGTCCTTCTGACAAGGACAATTTTATGGACGGTCCGAACAACGATGGAACAGCGCCGCCGCGCGGACCGACAAGACGATCGTAAATAGCAAATGCGCAACGACTTACGAACAATCGGCCGGCGGTCACTCCTTGTGCCCCGTTGGGCCTGCCACGTGGATCGAGCGGCGCGCCCGGGCCGCGCCTCAAGCGAACTGCCCCATCTCCCGCAGCGTGGCCAGCCGCGCTTCAACGTCCGCCGCGGTGCGCCGCGCCAGGGCGTCGATGGAGAAGGACTCCAGCACGAAGGAGGCCACGACCGTCCCGCGGGCGATGGCGCCTCGCAGCGTCGGGCGCGTCACGCGGCCCTGCGCGGCGAGATACCCCATCATGCCGCCGGCGAAGCTGTCCCCGCAGCCGGTCGGATCAACCACGTTCTCGGTGGGGTACGCGGGCATGAGGCACAGGTCGTCGTGGGCGACGAGCAGGCTGCCGTGCTCACCCTTCTTGATGACGACGAAACGCGGGCCGAGCTTCAGGATGTCGCGGCCGGCGCTGACCAGGTTGGACTTCCCGGTGAGCAGACGGGCCTCGCCCTCGTTGAGCACCAGACCGTGGACGGCGGCCAAGGTCCGCCGCAATTCCGCCGGCTCGTTCTCGATCCACAGGTTCATCGTGTCGCAGACGATGAGGTCGGCGTGTGACAGGCGCTGGGCAAACTCGCGCTGGAGGACCGGATGTGTATTGGCGAGAAAGACGAAGCGGCTGTCGGCGAACGCCGGCGGGAGCGTGGCCCCCCGTTCGGCCAGCACGTTGAGCTGGACGCCGACGGTCTGCGCTTCGTTCATCGCGCCCGCGTACGACCCGTGCCAGCGGAAGGTCTTGCTGCCGCGGCGCACCTCGACGCCCGACAGATCAACGCCCTTGTCGGCCAGCGGTCGCAGCGCCGCCAGGTCAAAGTCCTCGCCGACCACGCCGACGAGCCGGACCTTGGTGAACAGGGCGGCGGCGAGCGAGAAATAGATGGCCGAGCCGCCGAGCACGTCGGTCGCGCGGCCGGCGGGGGTTTCAACGGTGTCGATGCCGATCGAACCGGTAACGAGCAGAGACATGCGGGGACCTCGGATTGGGCCGGGAGCACAGTCACCGGCGGCCTGCCAGCCTAGCGGGCAACCGCCGGCTTGACCAGTTCTCACCGGCCCGCGCGGCTGGCCAGCACGCCGCGAACGGCGTCGGCGTTGCCCACGACGTAGAGCTCGGCCCCCGGGTCCACTTCGGCGAGCCGTGTTCGCAGCCACACGGCGGCATCACGACCGAACACGAGCATGGACGCCGGAGACTCCGGCCCGCGCCGACACACCAGGACCGCCTCCGGCGTGCCGTCCAGCCCGCGGCGAAAGACGTCGAAGGCGGCCTGGCAGAGCATCGGCGGAGGGTCCACGAGCGCGAGGCGCCCCCCAGGTAGCAGAGCGCGGGTGCAGCGACGAACGAGCCGCGCGGCCGCCCGTCGTTCCACGTCCGGCCCGCTCAAGATGAGCAGATCAAAACGCGGCCCGCCCAGGTCCACGTCGGCGGACCGCCACGTGGCCGAGGTCTGCGGAGCCGTCGTTCGCCAGGCCGCGCTCACACCCGACGCAACGAAGGCGAGGTCAAGGGGCGCAATGGCGGATGTGGTCTGATCGAGTGTATTCGGCGGCGGCGCGGGCGGCGCCAGCAGCAGGACGAGCAGCCACACGCCTGCGGCCGCCAGACCGAGCGCGCGCCGACGGGTTGAAGCAGCCCGCGCGTAGACCCAGGCTAACCCTGTCAGCGCGGTCAAAGCCAACGATGCGATCACGGAAACCGCGGGAGAGTCCAGCGCGCCGCGGAGGAGGGGGCCGGCTGCCGCCCCGAGTCCGAATCCGGAGACCCCGACGACACCCACGGTGACCAGCGCGGGCTGCGCACGACCGTAAGCGCGGGTGAGACGACGACCGACCACGACGACGCACGCCGTCGCCAAGCCGGCGGCCAGCACCGAGCGTGCCACCCCGCCGAAGTCCATACCACCAGTGGGCACACCCCAGATCACGGCCAGGGTCAGCAGTAGCCACGCCAACGCCCCCACGCCGGTGCCGCGCCCCGCGGCGAGCCAACGTGTAACGAGGACGCCGGCCAGTGCCGAACCACCGCACAGGGCCAGAACCCTGGCGGTCGGTTGCACAGCAACGGGGTGGGCGGGGGCCGCGACGACCAGCGCGAGCCCCGTGGCCGCCGCGGCCGCACTCACCGCGAGCAGTGGCCAAACCGGCGCCCGGGCAACCCCCGATCCGACGACGGGTTGGGAGTCGGACCGCGGCGAAGGACCCGAACGCCGCCACACGGCCAGCGCCGCCGCCGAGAAGAGCGCCAGCAGCGCCACGAAGTCAAGCCGCTGGGGGCGCGGCGTGGCCGCGACGGTCGCCGCCGCAGCCGACGCGGTCCCCAACAGCGCGATCCACAGCGCCGCCGCGCGGGCGTCGGGGCCGCGGAGCACGCGGTGCCAGCCGTGCAATGCGATCAACACGACCGCGCCGGCCGCGACCGTCAGCACGAGTCCCGCGGCAATCGGCGCCGTCAACAGGACACGCGTCAACCACGGGGGGTGAAGGAACCGCAGCGTCAGCCACCCGCGGTATGATTCCGCCCCCGTCAGAACCACCGCCAACGCGGCGGACAGCGCCGCCAGGACCAGTACAAGCAACCCGACGAGCGAGGCGGCGAACTCCGGCTCCGGGGTCGGTGTGAGGTCGATGGACCGCCCGCTGACGCCGCCCAGCCGGCGGCGAATGAACCACTGCGGCAGCCATAGGCCCAGGATGGCCCCGGCCCCGGCCGCGACGCCCACGAGGCCGACGACGTCGCGGGCGGAGGGCAGATGTTGACTGAGTTCCTCCACGACGCGCAGCGACCCCAAAGTCATGCCGACCGCGCACAACCCCGCGCTGCCGTATAGCGGCCCGCCACCGGGGCGCACTGCCGCTGGGACGGCGGGCCGCGGCTCAGACCGTCTTGGGCCGGCAGCCTTCCGTCGCCGTTTACCCGGCCCGCGTGGTGTTCGCCGAGGCAAAGTGCCGCCTCCCGCCGTGATCGAGCTGCACGATCAGGTCCCCGTTGTCCGCGATATCGACCGCGGTGCCGCGGAACGACTGCCCGTCGTGCTCGAGCGCGACGGGGCGACCGAGGTCTTCGCACCGCTGACGCCAGGCGGCACGCAGCCTGGCCCACACGGCCGGGTCGCGGGCCGCGGCGACGAGCCAGTCGTCGAGCCGCGCGAGCAGCGCGGCGGCGACCGCGACCCGGTCGATGGCGTGACGACTCTCGCACTCCAGGGAGGTCGCCGTGTC
>CAYWYJ010000007.1:46255-58989 GCA_964462635.1 uncultured Planctomycetales bacterium | reverse complement strand
CCACGTCACCGTCCCCGCTCAGGTCGGCGCGGTCGAACTGCTCCGGGTCGCAGCCCGGCGGTGGGACCGTCACGCCCGGGCCGGCCAGGCACGACTCCAACGCCAGCCAGTCCCCCGCGTTCACCTGGCTGTCGGCGTTGATGTCCCCCGGGCCAAAACACGTTTGCTGTGCCGTCGCCACTGCCGCCCAGCAGAGCAGCACGCCCACCACAAGAGCACGCCCCATGATTCGTTCCTCCGCTCGGAGGCCCCGGTCGTTCGGGCCTCAATCTCCACCCGTCATCTTACCCAACCGCGTGCTTGAAACTCAACCACAAGTTGCCAATGCCGCGGACGAGCGCGCGGTCCGTTCATCTCGGGCCGGCGACGACGAGGTACGCGGTGTAGGCGGCATAGCCGACCAGGAACAACGTGCCCTCCAGTCGGCTGATGCGGTACCCGGTGAAGAAGATCGGCAGGCACGCCGCGGATACCACGATCATCAGCGGCATGTCCACCCATAACGCCGAGCGGGCGACGGCGACCCCTTGCGGCGCGACGACCGCCGCGCCCCCCAGGACGACCAGGATGTTGAAAATGTTGCTGCCCACGACGTTGCCGACGGCGATGTCCCGCTCGCCCTTGAGCGCGGCGACGATCGACGTGGCCACCTCCGGCAGCGACGTGCCCGCCGCCACGATCGTCAAGCCGATGACCAGTTCGCTGACCCCCAGTGCCCGGGCGATGACAACAGCGGACGTGACGAGCCACCGTGACCCGAGCACGAGCAGCGCCAGGCCGACGAGCACGAGGGCCACGTTGGCAAGCCCAGCGGACAATCCGGCACGAGCGGGGCGGCCAAACTCGGCGGCGTACTCGGTCTGCACCGCCGCGTTCTCGCGCCGGCTCTGTCGAATGCACCAGGCGGTGTAGGCCACGCCGCCCGCGACCAGCACGAACCCGTCCACCCGGCCGACACGGCCGTCGAGCCCCAGCAGCAGCGCGGCCGCCGAGACGCCGATCATCACCCACACGTCGAACCGCACGAGCTGTTGGGCGACGGCCAGGGGCGTGATGAGGGCGGAGAGGCCGAGGATGAACAGCACGTTGAAGAGGTTACTGCCGACGACGTTGCCCAGGGCCAGGTCCGGTTGGCCCTCCAAGGCTGCCTTCACGCTGACGGCCAGTTCCGGGGCGCTGGTGCCGTAGGCAACCACCGTTAGACCGATGACGAGGGGCGAAACCCCGACCACGGCAGCCAGGCGGCTGGCGCCGCGCACGAGGCCCTCCGCCCCGGCCACGAGCAGGGCCAGGCCGCCGACGAAAAGCGTGACAGTGGACCAGTCCATGCTCCGCACCGGGTTCGGGCCGGGGTGATCGAGCGGAGTATAGCCGAACGCCGGGAGCGCGCGGGGAACGTCGGGAACCGCCCTCCGGCGCGCCGCGTGCAACGAAACGATTGAAGGCGGCCGACCCCTTGACCACGTGCGGGGCAGCCCCGAATATCACCGGCCACGAGCCCGAGCGAAGGGAGCCGACCGCGTGTCGCTGGTCTTTCCGCGCTGGACCAACAAGCTCCGCGTGCTGGTACTGGTCGCGGCGCTGCTGGCCCCGTTGTACCTGACGCTGCTGGTGGCGTACGGCGCGTCCACGCAGACCACCGATGTGGGCTACGCGCCCGTCCAGCCGGTCCCCTACAGCCACCTGCTCCACGCCGGGGAACTGGGCATCGACTGCCGCTACTGCCACACGACCGTGGAGACTGCGGCCCGGGCCAGCATTCCGCCGACGCAAACGTGCATCAACTGCCACGCGCAAGGGCATGGCGTGCGTCAGGAAAGCGCCAAGTTCGTGCTGATGCGCGAGGCGTTTTACGGGGGCGAGCGGAAGCCGGCGGGGCTGCCGATCCCGTGGGTACGCGTTCACGATCTGCCCGACTATGCTTACTTCGACCACAGCGCCCACGTGACGCGGGGCGTGGGGTGCGTGGAGTGTCACGGCCGGGTCGACCGGATGGAGGTGGTGTACCAAGCGAAGCCGCTGAGCATGAGCTGGTGCCTGGAGTGCCACCGCAACCCGGGTCCGCGGCTGCGCGACCTGGACCAGGTGTCGGCGACGGACATGACCTGGACGCCGCCGGGCGGGGCGGCGGGCGAGGAGCTGGCGCGGCAGCTCCTGCGGAAATACAACATTCGTAGCCCGCAGTACTTGCAGAGTTGTTCGACGTGCCACCGGTAGGAGGTGGGAAGGTGTGAACGTGGGAAAGTGGGAACGTGAATCGCGTGCCGCGGAGGTGGGCTGGTGACTGATTCCCGTTCGCACGTTCCCACGTTCCCACGTTCCCACGCCTACTGGCGCAGCCTGGATGAGCTCGCCGACACGCCGGCGTTTCGCCAATGGCTTGAATCCGAGTTCCCGCACCTGCCGGCGGAGTTCGTGGACGGACCCTCGCGACGGCAGTTCCTCAAGCTCATGGGGGCGTCGCTGGCGTTCGCGGGACTGGCCGGGTGTCGCTGGCCGAAAGAGACGATCGTGCCGGCGACGCGGCAGCCGGGCGACCGCGTCCCGGGCGTGCCGGTGCAGTACGCGACCGTTTTCGAGATCGGCGGGGCGGCGACCGGCCTGCTGGTCACGAGCTACGACGGCCGGCCCATCAAGATCGAGGGCAACGAGAAGCACCCGTTCAGCCGCGGCAAGACCAACCACTGGATGCAGGCCGGCATCCTCGACCTGTACGACCCGGACCGCGGTCGCTGGCCCGTACATCGCGGCGGACGCCGACGGCCCGCCGGGGAAGCCGCAGGTGAGACGCCTGTGCCACCCGGATCGGGTAGCCGTACGTGGGCGGAGTTCGAGGCCTTTGCGAAGGAGCACTTCGGGGCGCTGCGGGCGCACGGCGGGGCGGGACTGGCCGTGTTGACCGAAATGTCATCGTCGCCGAGCCTGCGGGAGATGCAGGGCCGGTTCCTGACGGCGTTTCCGCAGGCCGCGTGGTACGAGTACGAGCCGCTGTCGCGCGACAACGAGCGCGAGGGTGCCCGTCGGGCGTTCGGGCGACCGCTGCGGACGCATCTGCACCTCGATCAGGCGGATGTGGTCGTCAGTTTCGACGACGACTTCCTGATGACGCACCCGGCCGCGGTGAAGTATGCGGGCGATTTCGCCGCCCGACGGCGGGCTGACGACGGCCGCATGAACCGGCTGTACGTTTTCGAGGCCGGCCTGACGGTCACGGGTAGCATGGCGGACCATCGCTATGCGGTGCGGCCGTCGCAGATCGGGCGCGTTCTGGAAGAACTGGCCGTCGTCCTCGGCGATCGGCTGGGGACGCCGATTCTGAACGGCGAGCCTGTGGGTGAGTCTCCGGTCGCGCGAGTCCAAATCGAGGCCCTGGCCGCCGACCTGCACGCGCACGTCGGCAAGTGCCTGCTCACCGTCGGTCCCCAGCAGCCGCCGGAGGTCCACGCTCTCGCGCACGCGGTCAGTGCCGCGCTGCGGGCCCACGGCGTGACGATCACATTCACCGACGACCCGGACCCGCAGCGGCCGACGCACTTCGACGCGATCAAGACCCTCGCAGAGCGTGCGAAGGCCGGCGAGATTGAGACGCTGGTTATCCTCGGGGGAAACCCCGTGTTTGACGCTCCGGCCGACCTCGGCTTCGCACATCTGTTGCCGACCATCGCGTGCTCGATTCACTTGAGCTTGTACGACAACGAGACGTCGCAAGTCTGCACGTGGTACCTGCCGCGGGCGCACTACCTCGAAGCCTGGGGCGACGGGCTGGCCTGGGACGGAACCCTCGGCATCGCCCAGCCGCTCATCGAGCCGCTCTACGCCGGCCGGTCGCCGATCGAGCTGCTGGCGCTGCTGTGCAGCGACCCGTTGACCAACGGCTATGACATCGTGCGGCGGACGTTCGGCAACGCGTTCGACTTCGGTGTCAACCGGCAGGAGCTATGGGAGCGGTCGCTGCACGACGGCGTCGTGCCGGACACCGCGTGGCCCGTCGTCACGCCGACCCGCAGCGCTGGACCTCCGAATCCGGCGCCCGGCGCCAACGCCGACTTCGAAATTGCCTTTTCGCCCGACTACAGCGTCTACGATGGCCGGTTCGCCAACAACGGCTGGCTTCAGGAATGGCCTGACCCGATCACCAAGCTAACTTGGGGCAACGCGGCCCTGATCTCGCCGGCCGATGCCGCGAAACTCGGTGTCCGGCGTAATGGCGACATGCTGCGGGTCGCGGGTGACGCGGGGGCAATGGAAGTCCCGGCCTTCATCCTGCCCGGTCACGCCGAGGGGTCGGTCACGTTGCCACTCGGAGGTGGCCGCGAGCCGGCGGCGGGCGCCGTTGCCAGTGGCGCGGGCTTCAACACCTGCGTGCTGCGCACCAGCAAGTCGCCGTGGATCGTCACGGGGGTGAAGGTCGCGGCGCTCGGCAAACACAGTGACCTGGCCACCACGCAGGACCACCACGCCATCCGCTCGGCGGTCGGCGACGAGGAAACGCAGCGGCGGGCGGGCGTGCTGGTCCGCGAAGCGACCCTGGCGCACTACCGCGCACACCCCGACTTCGCCCAGCACGTCGTCCACCTGCCGCAGCTCAAGTCGCTCTGGCAGGAGAAGGAATACACCGGGCACCGCTGGGGGATGGCCATCGACCTGTCGGCGTGCATCGGCTGCGGGGCGTGTGTCATCGCCTGCCAGGCCGAGAACAACATCCCCGTCGTCGGCAAGGACGAAGTGCTCATGGGGCGGGAGATGCACTGGATCCGCGTGGATCGGTACTTCCGCGAAGACTCCCGCGGCGGCAGTAGCGCCGGACCGGAGCCTGCCCGCCGCGGCGGGAGTCCGGCGTCTTCCGGGGTCGACGTCTTTCACCAGCCCGTCACCTGCGTCCACTGCGAGAACGCCCCCTGCGAGCAGGTGTGCCCCGTCGCGGCCACGGTCCACGACGAGGAGGGCCTCAACGTCATGGTCTACAACCGCTGCATCGGCACGCGGTACTGCTCCAACAACTGCCCCTTCAAGGTCCGCCGCTTCAACTGGTTCTACAACCACCACGGCCCGCGGCACCCGCGCTCACAGGCCGACGGCAAGTCCAAGGCCCCCGGCCTGCTCAAACAAGCCGAGTTGTCCGAGATCGAGAAGCTGCGACACAACCCCGAGGTGACCGTCCGCAGTCGCGGCGTGATGGAGAAGTGCACTTTCTGCGTGCAGCGGATTAACGCGGTCAAGATCAAGGCCCGCAACGAACGCTGGGCGAAGGTCCCCGACGGGCTGATCGTGCCGGCCTGCGCCCAGGCCTGTCCGACCGACGCCATCGTCTTCGGCGACCTCAACGACCCCGACAGCCGCGTGCGCAAGCTGCACGAGCACAACCGCGCGTACCACCTGCTGGCGGAATTGAACATCAAGCCGCGGACGGCGTACTTGGCGAAACTCCGCAATCCGGCGGAAAGCGAGAGTCGGAAATGAAAACGGAAAAAGGCAAGACTCAAGAAGGCCGCCGGGAGCAATCGACCGAGCTCGGACGTGCGGGTGGTCCCCGGCCCCTGGGAGTCCCTTTTTCAATTCTTCCTTTTTCCTTTTGAATTGGGTCCCGAGTGTCCACGACCGTTCGTGAATTCGACAACACCCCCGACCGCCCCGGCCGGCGCGCGCCGCTGATCACCGGCGGGCACGACTACGGGTCGCTGACCGACCTCGCCTGCGCCCCGTGGGAGGCCCCGCACCCGCCGCGGGCGTGGTACGTCGCCCTGGTCATCTCGCTGGGCCTGCTGGCCGTGCTGGGGGCGATGATCGGGTATCTGATCTTCAACGGCGTGGGCGTGTGGGGGCTGAACAACCCGGTCGGCTGGGGGTTCGACATCACGAACTTCGTGTTCTGGGTGGGCATCGGCCACGCCGGCACGCTGATTTCCGCGATTCTGTTTCTGTTTCGCCAGAAGTGGCGGACGAGCATCAACCGCTTTGCCGAGGCGATGACGATCTTCGCGGTCATGTGCGCCGGGTTGTTCCCGGGGATTCACGTCGGGCGCATCTGGCTGGCGTACTGGCTGGCGCCGGTGCCGAACCAGATGGCCATGTGGCCGAACTTTCGCAGCCCGCTCTTGTGGGACGTGTTCGCCGTCGGGACGTACGCGACCGTGTCACTGCTGTTCTGGTACATCGGGATGATCCCCGACCTGGCCACGTTCCGCGACCGGGCGACGGGCCGCGTCAAACAAGCCGTCTACGGACTGCTGGCGATGGGCTGGACCGGCTCGTCGCGGCACTGGCACCGCTTCGAGCGGGCCTACCTGATCCTCGCCGCCCTGGCGACGCCGCTGGTCCTGAGCGTCCACTCCGTCGTCAGTTTCGACTTCGCCGTCTCGCAGCTTCCCGGCTGGCACACGACCATCTTCCCGCCATACTTCGTCGCGGGGGCGATCTTCGGCGGCTTTGCGATGGTGTTAACGCTGGCGGTGCCCGCGCGGCAGCTCTTCGGGCTGAAGAACATCATCACGCTGCGGCACCTGGAGAACTGCTGCAAGATCACGCTGCTGACCGGCACGATCGTCGGCTACGCGTATCTGATGGAGTTCTTCATCGCGTGGTACGGCGGCAACCCGTACGAGGGGTTCATCTTCCGGGCGCGGGCCCTGGGTCCGTACGCCTGGGCGTACTGGACGATGGTCGGCTGCAACGTGCTCGCTCCCCAGCTCTTCTGGTTCAGGAAGGTCCGCACGACGCCGTGGCTGATGTTCGGCGTCGTGATGCTCGTGAATGTGGGGATGTGGTTCGAGCGGTTCGTCATCATCGTCACGTCGCTGGCGCAGGACTTCCTGCCGGCGAACTGGGGGGCGTACCGGCCGACGGCGGTGGAGCTGCTGACGCTGGCGGGCAGCTTCGGGCTGTTCTTCACGCTGTTCCTGCTGTTCTGCCGGTTCCTGCCGATGGTGGCGATGGCCGAGGTGAAGACGGTGATGCCGGTGAGCGACCCGCACGCCCACCCGCATGCGCACGTGCCGGCGACGCGGGGATTTGATTACAACCCGGATGAGTTTGAGCCAGCCAGTGAGAAGTGAAAGACAACAGAACGCGAAGCGCCAGCGAGCGCATCCAACAACCGCGCTTGCTTGCGCGGCGCGTTCTGATCGGCGCGCCGCTTCGCACGCGGTTTGACTGAGGCGCGAGAGTTGCCTGCGGTGATGACACATCCTGACAAGCTGACCGGCCTCCTCCTGGAGCTTTCCTCGCCCGGCGCGCTGCTGACGGCGGCCGAGAAGGTCCGCGACGCCGGCTACACGCGCTGGGACACGCACTCGCCGTACCCGGTCCACGGCATCGACGAGGCGATGGGGATTCGGCGGACGCGGCTGCCGTGGGTAGTGCTGGCGCTGGGCGTGCTGGGGTGCGCGACGGGGCTGGCGCTGGTCTGGTGGACGAACGCCACCGATCCGACCCGTTTCGGCTTCGTCCCGACGCATTTCCAGGGTTACGACTTCGTCATCAGCGGCAAGCCGGTCTTCAGCCTGCCGGCGAACATCCCGGTGATCTTCGAGCTGACGGTGCTGCTGGCGGCCCTGGGCGCGGTCATCGGCATGTTGGCGATGAACAACCTGCCGTGGTTCCACCGTGCGCTGTTCAGCGTGCCGCGGTTTCGGCGGGTCACGAACGACCGTTTCTTCGTAACCATCGACGCCGCCGACCCGCGCTTCGACCTGGTGCCGACGGAGCAGTTTCTGGCGTCGCTGGGCGGCGTGGCCGTGGAGCGCGTGGTTGAGCCGCCGTCGAGCGACAAGCTGCCGCGCGGCTTGATCGTTGCCCTGACGGTGCTCGTCTGCCTGGCGCCGTTGCCGCCGCTGCTCGTGGCCAAGGCCCGGCTGTCGA
This sequence comes from uncultured Planctomycetales bacterium, assembly GCA_964462635.1. Taxonomy (GTDB): domain Bacteria; phylum Planctomycetota; class Phycisphaerae; order UBA1845; family Fen-1342; genus JBFMAI01. The sequence continues at coordinate 51,132 of CAYWYJ010000007.1, read as the reverse complement.
AGTCGGAGCGGCCGCGCGTCCAGATCATTCAGGACATGGACAATCAGGAGCGCTTCAAGGCGCAGCAGGCGGCGCTGCTGTTCGCCGACGGCCGGGCCGCCCGCCCGCAGGTGCCGGGGACGATTGCCCGCGGGGACTGGCCGAAGGCCGCGCACTTCCACGCCGGCAAGGTCGGCGAAGCGTGGGCCGCGACGTTCCCGCCGCAGGTCGAGATCACCGAGACGTTTGTCCGCCGCGGGCAGCAACGGTTCAACATCTACTGTGCCCCGTGCCACGGGTTGGGCGGGGCGGGCGATGGGATCATCGCCAAGCGGGCCCTCGACCTGGACACGCCCGGGTGGGTGCCGCCGACGTCGATGTTCAGCGAGATCGTGCTCGAACAGCCGCACGGGCAGCTCTTCAATACGATTACCAACGGCATCCGCACGATGCCGCCGTACGGGGACCAGATTCGGCCGGCGGACCGCTGGGCGATTGTGGCGTACATTCGGGCGTTGCAGCGGAGCCAGGCGGCGAAGATCGAGGACGTGCCGGTGGAGATGCGGTCGGAGTTGCGCTGAAGCATGAAGCCGTCCCGCAAGCTGGACATGCAGGAACCAGAGAATCGAGACAGCAGTCTCAATCGAGGAACTCGACCCTCCCCCAACCCCTCCTCGCCACAGCGAGTCGCCTGTGGCGACCTGAAAGGGAGGGGAGTCAAGGGATAGCCCGATGGTGAAACCGGCGTCGGACATGGGTGCTGAACAGCGGGACTTGCGGGAGGCGGCCCCGCGCGCGGCCCGGCTCGCGCTGATCGTCGCGGCCATCGGATTGGCGGCCGGCGTCGTCTTCGGGGTGGTCGACGGTTGGGAGGTCTTCTTCCGCTCTTACCTGCTGAACTTCTGCTTCGTCCTCAGCCTCGCGCTGGGGGCCCTGTTCTTCGTCCTGCTCCAGCACCTGACGCGGGCGGGGTGGAGCGTGTCGCTCCGGCGGCTGGCGGAGCTGATCGCGGGGACGCTGCCGTGGCTGGCGGTGCTGTTCGTGCCGCTGCTGGTGCCCGTATTGGCGGGCATGGCCGGGGTGTATAAATGGGCGGACCCGCACGCCGTCGCTCACGATGAAACGGGCCTGCTGCTTCACAAGCAAGCGTACCTCAACCCGGCCTTCTTCATCGTCCGCTGCGCGGTGGTCTTTGGGGTCTGGACGCTGCTGGCCCGTTACTACTTGAAAACGTCGGTGGCCCAGGACTCCAGCGGTGACCCGGAACTGACGCTGCGGATGCAGTGGTGGAGCGCCCCGGGGATGCTGCTCTTTGGGGTGACGGTGACGGTCTTCGCCATCGACGCGCTCATGTCGCTGAACCCGCACTGGTACAGCACCATCTTCGGGGTGTATTTCTTCGCGGGCTGCGCGGTGGGGTTTTTCGCGCTGCTGGCGGTGCTGGTCTACGGCGTGCAGCGGGCCGGGCGGCTCACGCAGTCAATCACCGTGGAGCACTACCACGACATCGGCAAGCTGGCGTTCGGGTTCGTCGTGTTCTGGGCGTACATCGCCTTCTCGCAATACCTGCTTATCTGGTACGCGAACATCCCGGAAGAAACCGCGTGGTACCTGCCGCGGCAGGGCGACACGTGGTGGATCGGCGTGAGCCTGGTGCTGCTGTTCGGGCACTTCCTGGCGCCGTTTGTCGCCTTGCTGTCGCGGTGGCCGAAGCGGCGACGGGGCACGCTGGCGGCGGCGGGCGGGTGGCTCCTGTTGATGCACTGGCTGGACTTGTACTACCTCGTGATTCCGCGGGCGCACGCCGGTGGGCACACCACGCCCTTGCACGTCAGCGACGTGGCGCTGTTGGTGGGGCTGGGCGGGGTGTTCGCGTGGCTCCTGCTGCGCCCGATGGCCCGCGTGTCGCTGCTGCCCCAGCGCGATCCGCGACTGGACGAAGCCCTGTCGTTCCACAACGTGTAGACCAGAATCACCACAGAGGCGCAGAGACACAGAGAAGAGAGAATGGCGACCGGAACGAGAAGGCTATCTTTCGCTAAATGGGCATTCAGGATCGTGGAACGCCAACCGGGAGGGCGAGCCTCCCGGCGAGCCGTCGGCTCGGCAGGAGCCTCGCCCTCCCATGTCGCACAACCGTGAATACCCATTTAGAGGCCCTGCGCTGCGACGATCACCTGCGCAGTCAACTACACAGACCTCTTCTCTGTGCCTCTGTGCCTCTGTGGTGGTCTTTTCCTGGGTGCAGCCATGAGCACCGGCGGTGATCCGAAATCTTCGACCACGCTGATTGCCGGCCTGATCGGCGCAATCGGCCTGCTGGTCATCGTCGTCGCCGCGCAAGTCTTGTTCTACAACGTCCAGCGCTACGAGGACGAGCGCAAGCTGTACGGGATCAAGCCGCGGGAGCTGGCCGATCTTCAGGCGGCCCAGCTCGCCCAGATCAACGGCTACCGCTACGTGGACCGGCAAAAAGGAATCGTCGCCATCCCGATCGACGACGCGATCCGCCTGTACGTGGCCGAAATGAAAACCGCCCCGCCGGCGACTACAATGCCGGAAACGACGGACGCGCGGCCCGGCCCCGCCGTCAAGCCAACACGATGAGATACCCGGTCCCGAGAAAACGTGGGGTCGCCCTTCTCGCCGCCGTGCTGGCGGCGCTGATCGCGGCATGGCCGGCCGCGGCCCAGGACGAGCCGCCGGAGGCCGGGCCGCCGGGACAGGACCGCACCGAGCCGTTGCCGGCGGAGCTCCAGAACGTCGGGATCGACGAGCACCTGGACACCCCGCTGCCGCTGGACCTGGAGTTTACGGACCACGCGGGCAAGGCGGTGAAGCTGCGGGACTACTTCGACGGCCGGCGGCCGGCCATCCTGACGCTGAACTACTACCGCTGCCCGATGCTCTGCGGCCTCCAGCTCAACAGCCTGACCGAGACGCTGAAGGAGCTGGACTGGACCGCCGGTGACAAGTTCCAGGTTCTGACGGTCAGCTTCGACCCACTGGAGACGTCGCAACTGGCCGCGATCAAGCGGCAGAACTACCTGCGCGAGTATGGGCGGCCGGAGGCGGCCGACGGCTGGCACTTCCTGACCGGTCGCAAGAAGAGCATCGACGCCCTGCTGAAGGCCACCGGCTTCCGCATCGCCTGGAGCGAGAAGGAGCAGCAGTGGCTGCACGTGGCGGCGCTGGTGATCTGCACGCCGGACGGGCGCATCTCGCGCTACCTCGTCAATCTGGTGTACGAGCCCAAGACGTTGCGGCTGTCGCTGGTGGAAGCGTCGCAGGGCAAGATCGGCACGCCGCTGGATCACATCCTGCTCTTTTGCTACCACTACGACGGCGAAGGGTACAGCCTGGCGGCGATGAACATCGCCCGCGCGGGCGGCGGGCTGTCGGTGGTCGTGGTGGCGGCCTTGTTGATCGGCCTGTGGCGACGTGACCGGCGGCGGGCCGGCGCGCAGCGCGGCGAGGTCACCACGGGCGCCTGACGCCGGCCGCGCCCGCGCACCGGCCATTGGCCGGTGCCACACTAGCCGGCGAAGGCCGGTTGCGGCCGACGGTCGGCCGCCGCGGCGGGCAGGTCGCCACGGGCGACTCGCTGTGGCGAGCTCCGGTCCGGCGCTACGGGGGAGTGCGGGCGTCTCGCCCGCCGTCGGATGGCCAATGGCCTCCGCGACGCCGGACTCGGAAATCCGGCGCTACATGAAGGAAAGCGCGTTTGCGGATGACGAACCTGTTGCTGGGACAAGCCGAGCTGCCGCCCGTCGCCCCCGGCGCGGGGACCACGTGGCTGCCGCCGCAGGCCTCCAGCGCGGCGCCGCACACCGACGCGGTTTTCTACTTCATCTTCTGGGTCTCCGTCTTCTTCTTCACGCTGATCGTGGCGCTGATGGTGTACTTCGTGTTGCGCTATCGGCAGCGGAAAGCGGGGGAGGCGGCGGTCAGCGGGGTCAAGCATCACACGGCCCTGGAAATCACCTGGTCCGCGGTCCCGCTCGTGCTGGTCGTGGCCATGTTCTACATGGGGTTCCGCGGCTTCATGGACATCGTGAACCCGCCGCGCGACGCCCTGGACATCCGCGTGCTGGGGCAGAAGTGGGTGTGGACGTTCACGTACCCCAACGGGCACAGCGACAACGAGCTGCACGTCCCCGTCGATACGCCGGTCCGGCTGATTCTGGAATCGAACGATGTGATTCACAGTCTGTACATACCGGCGTTTCGCATCAAGAAGGACGCGGTGCCGGGGCGGTACAACAAGGCCTGGTTCCAGGCGAAGAAGCCGGGGGAGTACCTGCTGCTGTGCGCCGAGTATTGCGGGACGAAGCACTCCGACATGCTGGCCCGCGTCGTCGTCCACGAGCCGGGCAAGTATGAGCAGTGGCTGGCCGAGGCCGCCGACCCGTTCCGCACGCGGACGTTGGCGGAGGTGGGGGCGCTGTTGCACGTGAAGCGGTGCGGCGGCTGCCACTCCGTGGACGGCAGCGCCAACATCGGCCCCTCGTTCAAGGGCATCTACGAGCACGAGGTGCAGCTCGCCGACGGCACGACGGTCATCGCCGACGACAACTACATCCGCGAGTCGGTCCTCTATCCGCAGGCGAAGATCGTCGCCGGCTACGGCAAGGAAATGCCGTCGTTCAAAGGGCTCCTGAAGGACAAGGAAATCACCGCGATCATCGAGTACATCAAGGAGCTGAGCAAATAGAGGCTACACTGAAGGCTGGTTGTGCGTAAACGGGTATTCGCGGCCGGGCGACGCGCCCCGGCGACGCGGGAGGGTGAGGTGGGAGGGCGAGGCTCCTGCCGAGCCGCGGCGCGCCGGGAGGCTCGCCCTCCCCACGCGCGCCGCCAACCCCACAAACCCACCAACAAAAAACAAAAACCATTTT
>CAYWYJ010000007.1:0-46245 GCA_964462635.1 uncultured Planctomycetales bacterium | reverse complement strand
GTTGGTTGGTTTGGGTTACCGGGTTTTGGGGGGCGGGGCGCCGCGCCCGGGCGGGGGGGGTGGGGGGGGGGGGGGGGGGCGGCGCCGGCCGCCCCGCGGCTCGCCGGGAGGCTCGCCCTCCCCTTCGGTGCCCCATACGCGAATGCCCCATGAAGAACCAGGAATCCGATGTGGGCCAATGATGACACCCGCCCCCCAACCCCTCCTCGCCACAGCGAGTCGCCTGTGGCGACCTGGAAGGGGGGGCGGCCAGCTCCCCCAGGTGAGTGAAATGAGCACGCTGAACCCAACCATTTCGGATCGGCCCGCCGCGGGCGGCGACAACTACCTCAGCCACCCCCCCGGCTTCTGGTCCTGGATCGTCACGGTCGACCACAAGCGCATCGGCGTCCTGTACCTCGTGTCGATTCTGGCGGCGTTCCTGCTCGGCGGCATCTTCGCCATCCTCGTCCGCACCGAGCTGCTCACGCCGCAAGAGACGATCATGAAGGCGGACAACTACAACCGCTTCTTCACGCTGCACGGCGCGGTGATGACGTTCCTGGTCATCATCCCGGGGATCCCGGCGACGCTTGGCAACTTCGTCCTGCCGATCATGCTGGGGGCGAAGGACCTGGCGTTCCCCCGGCTGAACCTGGCCAGCTACTACCTGTGGGTGGCCGGGGCGCTGCTGGCGGTCGTCTCGATCGTGATGGGCAGCGTGGACACCGGCTGGACGTTCTACGTGCCGTACGCGACCGAGACGAGCATGGGCGGAGTGGTCCCCGTCCTGACCGGCGTGTTTCTGCTGGGCTTCAGCTCGATCTTCACCGGGCTGAACTTCATCGTGACCATCCACAAGCTGCGGCCGCCGGGGATGACCTGGTTCCGCCTGCCGCTGTTCCTATGGGCGTTGTACGCGACGGCGGTGATTCAGATTCTGGCGACGCCGGTGCTGGGGATCACGGTGTTGCTGCTGATTGTCGAGCGGCTGTTTCAGTTCGGCATCTTCCTGCCGGCGTTGGGCGGCGACCCGATCCTGTACCAGCACTTCTTCTGGTTCTACTCGCACCCGGCGGTGTACATCATGATCCTACCGGCGATGGGGATCATCAGCGAGCTGGTGTCGGTCTTCAGCCGCAAGCACATCTTCGGTTACCACTTCATCGCGTTCTCGAGCATCGCCATCGCGCTGTTCGGGTTCTTCGTCTGGGGGCACCACATGTTCGTCAGCGGGCAGTCCAGCCTGCTCAGCGCGATCTTCAGCGTGCTGACCTACAGCGTGTCCATCCCGTCCGCCGTCAAGGTCTTCAACTGGCTGGCGACGATGCACGGCGGGTCGATCTCGCTGCGCACGCCGATGCTGTACGCCCTGAGCTTCATCTTCATTTTCGGCATCGGCGGGCTGACGGGGCTGTTCCTGGGGGCGCTGGCGACCGACGTCCACCTGCACGACACCTACTTCGTCGTCGCCCACTTCCACTACGTGATGATGGGCAGCACGCTGATCGCCCTGATCGGCGGCCTGCACTACTGGTGGCCGAAGATCACCGGGCGGATGTACTCGGAACGCTGGGGCCAGGCCGCCTGGGTTATCCTGTTCGTCGGCTTCAACCTGACTTTCTTCCCGCAGTTCATCCTCGGCAGCCACGGGATGCCCCGCCGGTACTACAACTACCCCGCGCAGTTCGAGGCCCTGCATGTGCTCTCGACGATCGGGTCGTACGTGATGTCGGTCGCGTTCTTCCTGATCGCCGGGTACCTGCTGCACTCGCTGTTTGCCGGCCGGCGGGCCCCGGCCAACCCGTGGGGCGGGGCGACATTGGAGTGGCGCTGCGCCTCGCCGCCGCCGGCGCACAACTTCGAGCACGCGCCGACCGCCGGCGATCCGTACGATTTCAGCGACCTGCGCTACGACCCGCGGATCGAGGGGTACGTCCCCGTCGGCGTGAAGCCCGCGGACACCGCCTGATTCACCGCCCTACGCCACGCGCTTGCGCCCCCGCGGCCGAGGCGGGGCGGCGCGGGTTGCCAGCCCGAGTGCAGCCACGATAATACCGCCGTGGGGGGTACGCGACGCCGCTACGGAGTGCGCATGTCAGCAAGCCCAAAGACAGCCGTGGGTCCGCTCGGCGGCGTGCGGGCCGGCGCGCGGCAACTGCGTGGCTGGCGGTGGAACGGCCGCGGCGGACTCGTGTCGCGGCCTGTTCGTTGTCGCCAGGAGGATTGGTACATCGCCCGGGCCCGGCCGGTCGATGCGGTCTGCGAAGCCCCCATCACGCTGCTGGTCACTTTCTATCAGGACGAGCGGCCACTCGAACGTCGGCGGCTACGGCTGCACGCCGCTGATACTGCCGCCGGCGTCGAGCTGCTCGGTTGGCTCGAGACACCGGCCGAAGCGACGCACTTGCAGGTGGCGGTCCCTGACGTGAATCGCGGGGCGTGCTTGCGGGAGATCGTCTTCCACGACGTGGCCGAGCGCGACCCGAAGTGCCACCCGCTGGCCAATGTCCCGCGGTGGAGCACGTATCGCCCGCCGTTCACCATCGACCGGGTGGTGTTACCGGCCCCGCTGGCCGGCTTGGCGCGCGCGGTGCCTGAACTGACGGCGCGTGTGCTGGATCAACCGGCCACACGCGACGAGCTGTCCCGGGCCGCCCGCGGGGCCGCGTGCGTGCTCGACCCACGGTGGGTGCGGCGCCTGCAAATGTCGTGGCACGATGTGGAAGCGCTGGCGGCCGCGGCGTGGCTGCTCGTGGACCTGGAAACGGCGGCGGAGCTGCTCACGGCCTCCGGAGCGGGCGATGTCCGCCTGGTCGCGCACGCGTCCGAGCACGGGATCATGTCGGCCCGCGTCGAGTACGCCGACGTTCCGACCCGCGGCCTGGCGCTTCAGGACGTGGTGCCCTACACCGCGTGCGACGGCCGGGGGCGTTTCCGCGTCCGCGGGCTGCGGGCCGGCCGCGCCTGGCGGCGTCTCGCGGACCGGGCCGGCTGGGCCACGCTGCTCTCCGGCGAAACCCCCTGGGAGGCCGAGCATGGCGACGTATTGTCGGCGATGCGCGCGGCAGGCGGCGGGGAGCTGATTGTGACGGACCTGCCCTGGCTCGCGGCCGGGCTGCACGGGCCGCTGTTGGCGCCGCGAATCACCACCCACTTGCTGCGGATGCACCTGGCGGCGCCGCTGGCGGACCACGTGCAGTACTGGAACCGCTGGGCGACCGGCGATGTCCTTGTCCGGGACATCGCCGACCTCGCCGTTCGGTATTCACCCCTGCGACCGGTGCGCTGGGCCCCGCTTGACGCCGGGCGCGCCCACCTCGGGTTGGGCCTGACGATGCCGGGGCCCGAATCCCGCCCGCCGTTGCTGATTCGCACCGGCCGAATCGACGACGACGCCCTCCACGATGGTCTGCCGGCCGAGCCGATGATGATCTTCATGAAGTGGCTGGCCCGCGAGGCCCGTGAGCGGACCGCCTGGGCCCAGACCCACCTGGCGGGGCGCCCCGTCGTGTGGCAGTTCGACACGACGGGGGGGCTCAAGTACGCCGTGCTGTTCGATGCGGCCCCCCCGATAGACGGCCGGCGTCCGCAGGTCGTGCGGCTGCGGTTGGCCGGGCCCGCGGAACCCTCCCCCGAGCCGACGGACCTGGTCGTCACCATCCCGCAGGACGAGGGGCTGCACGGCGATGCTTCGCCGGCGTGGCAGGATGCCCTCACGCGGAGATTGATCCGCCTGATCGAAGGGGGGCCGACGGCCTGACGCGTTCCGGGGAACCGCGCCGAATCCGCCCCGCCGCCGGTTTGCGGGCCGTGGCCGAACGTGCTACAAACCATCGCTTGGGCTGCCGCCGTCGCGGCGGGTGAGCCGTCACCGTTTTCAGGAAGACCGCGCGAGCATGAGCTTCAAGGACTTGGGCAGTACGGGCGTCGTCGGGCTCCAATGGGGTGACGAGGGGAAAGGGAAGGTCGTCGACCTGCTGCTGGCCGACTTCGACGTCGTGGTGCGGTACGCGGGCGGGGCCAACGCCGGCCACACCGTGGTGATCGGCCCCGAGACGTTCGCCCTGCACCAGCTCCCCAGCGGCATTCTGAGGCCCGAGATCGTGTGCGTGATCGCCGGCGGCGCCGTCGTGGACCCGGCCGTGCTGCTGGGCGAAATCGCCTCGCTGCGCCAGCGCGGCGTCAAGGTCGCGGACAACCTGCGCCTCAGCGATCGCGCCCACGTCGTGTTTCCGTACCATCGTCGGGAAGACGTGCTGGCCGAGCGGGCCGCCCGGGCCGAGTCCAAGCTCGGGACCACCGCGCGGGGCATCGGCCCCTGCTACGCCGACAAACACGCCCGCCACTGGGCGATCCGCGTCTGCGACCTCTATCCCGCCGACCACCTGCGCCTTCGGCTGGCGGCCGTGGTGGCCCACAAGAATGCGTACCTCGCGGGCGTGTACGGCGAACGCGAGCTGTTCGACGCGGACCGGCTCGCCGACGAGTATCTGGCGTTCGCGGAGGAGCTGCGGCCGTTCGTGTGCAACACCACCGTGCTGCTGCACCGACTGCGCCGCGCGGGCCGGCGCATCCTCTACGAGGGGGCCCAGGGGGCGCTGCTCGACGTGGACCACGGTACCTATCCCTACGTCACCAGCTCGAGCGCCGCGGGCGGCATCGCCAGCGGCGCCGGGGTCCCCCCGACCGCGGTGCAGTCGATCGTCGGCGTCGTCAAGGCGTACGCGACCCGCGTCGGCGCCGGCCCTTTCCCGACCGAGCTGACCGACGGCCTCGGCGAGACCATCCGTCAGCGGGGCCGCGAGTTCGGCACGACGACGGGGCGGCCACGACGGTGCGGCTGGTTCGACGCGGCGGCGGGCGCCTACGCGGCCATGCTGGCCGGTCCGACCTGTCTGGCCGTGCTGCACCTCGACACACTCTCGGGAATCGACCCCCTCAAAGTCTGCATCGGGTATCAGATCGACGGCGGGCCGCTGGATGAGTTCCCGGCCGACATCGGGCGGTTGCAGCATGTCGAGCCCGTCTATGAGACGTTGCCGGGATGGATGGAGGACATCTCCGCGTGCCGGCGGGTCAGTGACTTGCCGGACGCGGCGCGAACCTACCTCCGGTTCATCGGCGAACGCCTGGGGGCGCCCGTTCGTATGATCGGAGTCGGCCCCGCCCGTGAGCAGGTGATCGTGGCCGGCCGAGAGAGCTGACCATGCCGACCCAGCCGCCGCTGGATCCGATGGACGAACTGGGCTTGCCCCGGGCGGCACTACCCCGGCATGTGGCGATCATCATGGACGGCAACGGCCGCTGGGCCCAGCAGCGCGGCCTGGCCCGCATCGAGGGGCACCGGCACGCGGGCGCCGCCGTCCGCGACATCGTGACACATGCGGCCCGGTTGGGGCTCGAGTGCCTCACGCTGTACAGCTTCAGTCTGGAGAACTGGCGGCGGCCGCGCGACGAGGTGAACGGGCTGATGGCGCTATACGCCGAGTATCTTGCCTCGGAGCGCCAGGAGATCCTGGACAACGACATCCGGCTGGTGCAGATCGGGACCCGGGCGGGGCTGCCGGCCGAGGTCCTGCGGGAACTGGACCTCACCGCCAACATGAGCCGCCAAAACAAAGGTCTGACGCTCTGCTTGGCGCTGAACTACGGCTCGCGGGCGGAGATCACCGAGGCCGTGCGGCACCTCGCCGGGCGTGTGGCTGCCGGCCGGCTCCGACCCGAGGACATCCGCGAGGAGGACATCAGCGCGACCCTGTACACCGCCGGCCTGCCGGACCCGGACTTCGTGATTCGGACCGCGGGCGAGATGCGCGTCAGCAACTTCCTGTTGTGGCAGATCAGCTATGCCGAGCTGCACGTCACGCCGGTGCTGTGGCCCGACTTCCGCAAGGAGCACTTCAACGCGGCGCTGCGGGATTATGCCCACCGGGTGCGGCGTTTCGGCGGTGTGGTATCGGAGAGTCCCGGATCGGGTTCCCCACCCCGCGACGGCCGCCCGGCCGGCGCCCATTGACCGGGTCGGATAGTTCCTATGGGCAAACGGATCATCGTCGGCACGTCATTGGCCGCGCTCCTGATCGTTCTGTTGGCCGCGGACGGGTGGCTGGCCGCGCGGCCGGCGGCCCGGATCGTGGTCCCGGGTTCGAGTTTCGACCTCGGGCCGTGGCTGTGTGACGGGGCGATCTGCACGCTGGTCGTCCTGGTCCTGACGGTGGCCGCCACGCACGAGCTGGTTCACCTCGCTCGCACGCGCGGGCACCGGCCGTTCGGGCTTACCGCGCAGGTGTTCGCCGCGGCGCTCGTGGTTGGTCCGTACGTCTCGCTGAACCTGTCGCCGATCACCGGGGGGTACGACGAGTCGTGGGGATTGCTCGTTATGGCCGTGGCGCTCGGCTTCGTGTTCCTGCTCCAGGCGTGGCGTCACCGCACGACCAACGCGATGGAGAATCTGGCATTTACGATATTTATTATCTTCTATTGCGGCGGTCTCGCGGGCTTCATGACGAAGCTACGCATGGAGATCGGGGGCAGCGCCGGGGTTGTCGCGCTTATGTTCTCGGTGTTCCTCGTGAAGATGACGGACACGGGGGCCTACTTCGTCGGCCGAGCTGTGGGGCGCCACAAAATGATCCCTTGGCTTAGCCCAAAGAAGACCTGGGAAGGATTCTTCGGGGGGATCGTCGTCACGCTGCTGTGCGCGCTAGCGGTCGGATCGTGGTTGCACAGCGGCGGACTGCTCAAGTTCCGTGACCAATCCGTCTCTATCCCATTTATGATGCTAGGCTTAGGTCTCCTGCTCGGGCTCTTCTCGACGGCTGGGGATCTCGCCGCTTCACTTCTCAAGCGCGACGCGGCCGTCAAGGACTCGGGGCACACGTTCCCTGGGCTCGGCGGCGTTCTGGATGTCGTCGACTCCCCTCTGCTGGCAGCCCCTGTGGCTTGGCTGTACTGGACACGCCTGTTCCACGTCGTGCCGTAGCGTCTCGGGCGCACATCAACCCCAATAAGTAGGGGCTGTTGCCACAGAACACTACTGTGTGGTCGTCCGCGCTCGCCGCGCGTGAGCAACGCAAGAAAAAATGGCGCGGCGTGTGTTGTGCTGATAATTAGCGGAAGTGTATGTACAGCAGCATGTTACACTCCTGTCTGACGTTGGCGTGAAATGTGGCACGGAACCGTGCACGGCGAGCATTTTTGTGCGCAAATGTGGCACACGCGGCCAGTGAAAAGCGCCATAAGCAATTATCAGCAATAGTCTTATGTGTCATATTGCCCAGAATGCCCAGATTCACATGAATTGCAGGTGAATGAACAGAACACCGATGCGTAATATCGGCGTCGCTGGCGGTGTGGTGATTAATAGCGGAGTGGCCCGGCGATGATATGTTCGGGCGATGTTCGGCATATTTGGTATGATGCATGTTAAACTGGGTAATGTGGCTAGAGCTTCGCTGGTGGCAGCGGTTCCAGCCTGCGGAAGGTGGTCTCGGGCCGACCTTTGGCCAAGATGAGGACGTACTGGTGAGCGCGGCCGAGCTTGCGACCGGAGAGGAATCCGGTGGCGGCGCGGAGCGGCAATGAAGCGGCGGGCGGGAGGAAGACCGCGTCGTTGAAGAACCGCAAGCCGCAGTCACTAGCCGCCGCCATCGTCGCCGGGGCCAGGCCGCGCAGCAGACCGTGCGGTCCGCGTATTTCGCCAATGACGATGACCGCGAACCTGTCCGGGCGCAAGAGCGCGGCGCTCTCGGCCAGGACGAAACGCAGGGCGGCGAGGAATGACGGGTAGTGCATCCGCGAGAGATCGCGCGGGTCGTCGCTGTAGACTTCGAGGTTGCCGTAGGGTGGACATGTGAACAGCAGGTCATAACGGCCGGGCGCCAGTGCCCGCACGTCGCGCGCATCACCGATGACCCACCGGGGGGCCGGGCAGCCGCCGAGGCGACGGGCCTGCGCGCGGTTGGCCCGGACCTGCTCCGCGCGGAGCTCGATGCCCGTGTAGTGGAGCCCGAGCCGTGATGCGACGATGCCGCGCGTCGCGCCGCCGGCGAATGGGTCCAACACGGCGCCGCCGGGCGGGCAGAACCAGCGGTAGACGAGCTCGGCCAGCACCGGGTCGAAGACGCTGACTCCGCCGCCGTGGCCCGTGGCGGCCGTCACGGCCGAAACGAATGAGCCGCACCGGCGGCCGGGTCGCAGTGCCCCCCGGCGCATCAGATTGAGCTCCGTCGGAGGCGGCGAGCCAGACGCCGCCGCAAGCGGGCGGCGCGGCGGATGAACTCCTCGGCACGGCCATACTCGTCGCGCAACCCGATGGCGCGCCAAGCCTCCTTGCGACGGCGCCAGTAGCCCTGGCGCGCGTCAAGCACGGTAAAGGGCGGAGCCCCGAAACGTTCCACGAGCGACAGGCCATTCTTGCCCGGCATCGCTTCCACGCTGTCCCGATGGCGTTTTGATACGATACTCCAACTGGTCGGCGTGTAAAAGGCCGGGCGGTGCGGATACACGGCCCGGCGTTGCGGGCAACCCGATGGCGCCCGCCGCGCCGACCAGCATGACGCTTGGGATAATGTAGTCGGCCCCGCGCGCCCGTCGAGGGCGCGAACTGATCGGAGTTCGCCGCGCGCGGTCACGGCGCGATTCCCGGCAACGTGAGCTGCATGCGGCGGTGGCGTTCGATTCCGGCGAGCACGGCCTGGCGGCGCTTGAAGATGCGGGCGGCCCGGACGCGGAGGGAATGGGCGTAGCGCATGGCCTCCGCGAGCTGTCCCAGCCAACGGCCGCGAGGACCGGCGAGGACCAGATAGCCCGCGGCGAGCAGTTCCCCGGCTGCGTCGATGATAGCGCGGTGAGGCAGAAACGTGAGCTGGGCCAACTCGGAATCGGTGAGCGCCCGGGCCGGGGCCGTCGCTTCCTCGCGCCGGAGGACGTTGAGCAGGCGGACCGCGTTATTGCTGAGGCCGTCCATGGCCCGGCTGTCTCTCACGGCGGAGGCGCGGCCCGCGCTGGCGTGCCGGGGCCGAGCTCAGCGTAGGCGCGGCGCAGGTGTGGCCAGCGGTCGAGGGCGATGCGGACTAGGACGTGCTGGCGCACGAGCTTGGTCAGGTGCCCGTCAGCGCCGACCTGATCGAAAAACCACTGGTAATCGGCCCGGTCCTGCTCCAGGGCACGCTCGGCGATCCGCCGGCGGCGCTCGCCAAGCAGCTCAAGCAGTTGCGTGTTGCGGGCCTGCTCGGCGATGGCGAGCTGGATGGCCGCTGGGAGTTCCGGGTCGTTGACCGGTGTGGACCCCGGTCCTCCAGGGCTGACCGGTGGGCACGCCGGTTCACAACCGCCGCGAACCCGGATGGCGTCCAGCTTGTCGGCCAGCGCCCGGCGGTCGCGCTCGGCCGCGGCGGCGCGCCATTCGGGACTCTGTTCGATCCAGTAATCCAGGCTGCGCTGTGCATAGAAGTTCTCAGGTTGGGGGACGTAGAGACGCTTCGCGCGGCGCTCGGTGGGATCGTCGCTGGCCAGGCTGGCGGCCTTGGCGCGGAGGGCCCAGAGGACGTGGACGGGCTCATAACTCGCGAAGGTGTCGGCCACGATGCGCACAAGTTCGTCATCGGCCACGCGAAACCCGCCGACGAGCCGGAAGTGCTCCCAGAGAAGATTGAGCGCCACGCGCCAACGGCTCTTGGGGCGGCCATCGAACGGGTCCAGAGTCGCCTCCCAATGCCGTTCGAGCGGGCGAAACCTGACCGTCATGCGCCGCAAACCGGCTGGGTTGGGCCGGTCGGCCGTGAGTTCCTGCGCGATGGGGGCCGTGGCGCCGCGGCCACGACGGCCCGTGCGCTGGCGGACGACCAGCGGGCCGGCGTCGGGGATGAGGAGATCGCTGCCCATCGCGCCCTCAGCGGGGCCCTCGTGCCGCGTCCACGCGGCCCTGGGAGGCGTCGACGGCGGCCAGGGCCTGGGCATGGTTCCGCAGCGCCGCCGCGGCCAGCCAGGGATGTCCGCCGCCGTAGAGCATGGCCGCGTCCACGGCCGGCGCCCACTTCCACGGCGTGTGCGCGAAGAGCATCTCGGGCGTCCAATAGCGACCAGAGTGCGTCGGCCACACGAAATAGCCGCGCCCTTGGTGCGGCACGGTCGGCACGGCCGGGGCGGGCGGATTGCCCGCCGCGTAATAGCTGTCCTCGCTGATCCGCAGGCGCCCGAGCGCTTCATATGGCGCGTAACCGCGGCCGAGGCCATTCGCCGCGCGCGCCGGATAAAGCAGGTCAGCCGGGGGCGCGCTCAGCGGACCGTCGGTATCCAGCACGGCGCGGATTGCCGCGCCCACCCGGTCCGGGTCGGCGTTCAGCACCGTCTCGTAGTTCGAGCCGTAGGCTTCGGTGTCGAGAACCGTCCCCGCGCAGCCCGGGCAGGCCCGCTTGATCTCCGCCAGCGCCGCGAGCGCGGCGTGATAAGTTTCCGGCCGGTAGGGGTCTTCCGGCCGCACGACCTCCGGCCACAGCCAGGCTTCGACGTAGTACGGCATCGCCGCCGCGACCAGCCGGCTGATGAGCGCCGCGGCCAGCGGCCGCTCCCATGCGCGATAGACAGGGCGGGTGAACGAGAGAATCACGCCCGTGCACAGTCCGCTGGCCAGCACGTCAGCGAGGGCCGTTTTCAGTTTATCAGCCGGGCCAGCCCCGGCGTCCGCCATGCCCATCTGATACCAGAGCAGCCTGGTCTCGTGTTTCGCGCTCATGGTTCCGCTCCGGCCCGATGGCCGCTTGTAACTTCCCGTTCCACACACGTCGGCCGAACCAGCGGTTCGCCGCATGAATGGCAATACGGCGCGCCACCCCCGCCAGGGGGCCAACGGCGCAAGTCGGCCGAACCGCAGTGCGGACAGGTTGGTTCGGGCGGCGGCCCCGTGCGAGATGGCGCGACAGACCCGGACCGCCGGGCCAGCGGCCACCGCGTCAGACGGCCGCACTGGCCGCAGCGCCAGCCGTGGTCGGCGAAACGGTGGTGCAGCTCGGCCGAGCCGCAATGCGGGCAGACCGGCCGGTGTCCAGCGACGGGCGCTGCCCCGCGCTGGTTGCGCGGGGCCGCGCGGGCCAGGCGGGCCAATAGCTCGTCGACGGTCGCGGCCAGGCGGGCGCACTTGGCGCGGAGGCCGTCATTCTCGCCGCGCAGGCGGACGAGCTGCATTTCCAGTTCGGCCACGCCGAGCGACTGCTCGGCGGCGGCGCGGGCGGGATCCGGCGAGGTGTCAGCCTGGATCGCCGTGGTCGGCCCCTCGTCGTCGGGGTAGCTAGTGCTCAAAACAGGTCTCCTTGCGCGTTGATTGAGGCGCGGGCACGGTGTCCGCGGACGACGGACGCGGCGCCTTGGCGGCGGCGCGGTCGAGTTGGGTGATGATCGCGCTGGCCACGGCGCGGTCGATGAACGCATTGCCGCGTAGCTGCACGACCGTGACGTTGTGCCGGGCCGCCAACCAGTGCGCGCGCGTGGCCGGCGGCCAGCCGAGCTGATCGAAAAGCGCTTCGATGCGGCGGCGCTGGCGGATGGTCGCGTCATGGTCCAGACGCAGCTCGCCCGGGGCCAGCGGGGAGCGCCCGCTGCGGTAGCCGCGGCGGCGCGCGGGCCGGTCGGCTTCCAGGCGATCGGCATGGCGGTGCAGTTGATCGACGGAGAGCGCGGCGAGCGACGGAACGCCACAGGCGGCGCGCAGGTCGTCATGGTCCAGCCCGCGGCGGGCCGCAATCGCATGCAGCCGGCGCAGGGCCTTGGCGCGGTCGGCGGAGGGCGGGATAGAGGTGGTCGCGGTCACGGGGCACAACTCACAAGGAAGAACGCATGATTATAAAAATCGCCCGCCATATCAGGCGCGCCCGGCATCGACATGCCGCGGCGTCCAACCTCCGCGCCTCCGCGCCTCCGTGGTGAACACGTCATGCGGTGGCCTCCTGGGACGGCGGGGCCGCGGCCCCGATCAGGCGGTCGTCGGTCAGGCCGTCGACGAGACTGATCGCCTTGCGCAGCAGGTGCAGGGTGACGACCGTGTCGCCGCGCGTGCCGGCCAGACGAACCGCGTAACGCAAATATCGCGCGCAGCGGCGCAGCAGGCCGATCTCATGGTTGGCCACTCGCTTGAGCTCCGCCGCGGCGTCGCGGTGCAGCCGCACGCGGCCGCGCTCGAAGATCTGCCGCACCTCGTCCACGCTGATCCATTCCTCCGGGCGGCCCTTGCCGCGCGGGGCCGTGACCTCGCGCAAGAGTTCGGCGCGCAGTCCGATGCGGCTGGACATCTGGCCGCGGAGCGGGTCCGCGTCGTGGTCGAGTTTGGCCAGCAGCTTGTAGGTGCCGACGATCAGGATCGGAATCTTGGCCTCGTCGTGCAGCGCCATGATCGTGGGATAGACGCTGGGATCGAGGAGGTCGGCGTTGTCGAGCATCAGCAGCCGCTCGCTGAGGCGCAGTCGGTCGAGCGCGTCCTCGAGCGTAGGGCGCTTCGGCGAGCGGTGTTCCCAGACCGCTTCGTATAGCGCCCGCAGAAAACCCGACGGCTTGCCGCGCTGGGGCGTGATGTAGATGTACATCGACGCGGGCACCAGGCGCAGGAGCTCCAGGAGCGTGGCCGTCTTGCCGCAGCCGGCGGGCCCGTGCGCGATGGCCATGTCGCCGACCTCGGCGATCTGGCGGGCCACCTTGATGAGCCGCTGCGCGACCTTGGTGTGGACCAGCGCGCCGCCGGGTTCCTGCCGGGCGCGGGCCGCGTCGAGCTCCAGCCAGTCGTTGAGCTGGCGGGCGAGCCTGTAGCGCGTCTGCTCGGGGACCGCGGCGAATTGACCCGAGAGCATGTTGCTCACGTAGGTCGTGTTGGAGCCGATCTTCTGGGCCAGCAATTCCTGCGACATGCCGCGCCGTTTGATGTGGCGGGCGACCGCGTGGCGCACCTCATTGAGTTGCTCGCTGGTGAGCGGCCCGTCCGTGGGCAGCATGAGGGAGACCTCCCGCACGCGAACATCCTGTTCGCGGAGAAGCTGGTCGAGCTCGTTGGGCGGCTGGGTCGTCACGAGGCGTCCCCCAGCGGCCAATCGTCCAGTGGGTCGGCGCGGCGCGGCGCGGCGTCGCCGCCGAGGTCGGGCAAAGCGTCGAGCGGGTCCGCGGCGGGCGGCTCCGGCGGCGGGGCGTCGTCGGGCCAGCCGTCGAGCGGGTCCGCCTGCTCGGCGGGCGCGGCCTCGGGATCGGGCAGCAGGTCGACGAGGGTCGCCGCCGCGGGCAGCAGCGCGAGTGGACGAGGCGGACCGGGAGACGAATCGGACCGCTCGGCCGGAACGCCGGGGCCGCCGCATTCGGCGCCGACGGCGGCGCGGAGCCGATCCGCATGCACGGCCTGCGACTCCAGGGCGAGATCCACCACGTCGCGCGCCGCGTCGCGATAGGCGGGGCCGATCGCCCGGACCAGCTTGCGGGCCTGCTTCTGCCGCCGCCGGGCCTCCCTGATGTCGGCCTGGTCCACGCCGCGCAACCGCTGCTGGTAGGCCCGGCAGACGGGCCGGCCCTCCAGGTCGCGCACGTCCACGAACTCGGCGTGTCCCGGATCGAGCGCGAGCAGCACCTCCCGGCCGCGCAGCGGCCAGAGCCGTTCCTCGGCCTGGCCGTAGTAGACGCCGTTGTGCCGCACGCCGCGGCGGGTGACCGTCACCTTGACGGTGCGCTTGAGCAGCTCCTCGAGCAGCGCGCGCGGCGCGGTACGGCGCGGAATGGGATCACAGCGGGCGAAGGCCTCGCGTGGAGACAGCCCGTCCATTCCGTCCCCGGAGTGCGGGCGGCCGTGAAACGCCTCGAGATACCTGGCGAAATCCGCGCGGACCTGGTCGAGCGTCGGCAGCTCGACGCCGCCGGCCCGCAGCCGGTCGTAGAGGTCCTCGGGGCGGTGTTGCGGATCGCGCCCGCAGTAGGAGTCGTAGAGCTTGTCGAAGCGCTCGTGGAGGGTGGCGAACCAGCTTTCTATGCACTTCGATCCGGGTTCATAGGGGAGACAAAACCGGGCCCGCACGCCGACCGCCGCGCAGACGGACACGCAGCGGTGCTTGGTCTCGTCCAGGCGCCGCGCCTTGCCGCCGGAAAACCCGGCGGCGCGGTAGTCCTTGCCGTTGTCAAGCGTCACTTCGAGCGGGGCGCCGTAGGCCAGTACGCCCGCGCTGAAAGCGGACGTGATCGTGTCGGTGTCGGGCTGGCACGTGATGAGCCAGCCGACGATCATTCGGCTGCGCTGGTCCTGCCACGCGGTGAGCCAGGGCCGCAGTGGCCGGCCCGCGTGCAGCGCGAGGAAGTCCAGCCGGGCGTGGTCGCCCACCCAGCGCTCGTTGGCCCGCACGCTCGAGAGGTCGCGGTCTATCCGCTGCGCGTGCCGCCGCGCCCAGCGCTCGGCGCCGAGCCGGTAATAGTCGGCGAAGAAGGGCGGCAGTTCGGCGCGGACGCGCTCTTGGATCGTGCGCAGGGCGGGCCAGTCCCAGCGCAGGCGGCGGGCTTCGATGGCCACGACCTCCCAGCAGAGCGCCACGGTGCGCCGCTGGGGGGCGAGCCACAGCGACTTGAAGAGTTCCCAGGCCGCGGGCGTCAGCGGCGCGGCGCCATCGGCGGAGCGCCGGCCGCGGCGGTCCACGTTGCCGTCGCGCGCCAGGCGCGCGGCATACCTGGTCAGCGTCCGCGGGCTCACCGCCAGCCCGCGCCCGGCGGCCCAGGCGGCCACCGTGACGCCGCCAGCGGCGGCGGATGGCGGACCCAACGCCCCCGGCGTAGTGCTCTCCAGGCCGAGATCGGCCGCCGGCGCGGCGGCGAAGAGGGCGACGAGCTCGCCTTGCGGCCGCGCGGGCCGCGCGGCGCGGAACTCGTCCCAGGCGCGCAGCAGCGCGCGGGTGTCGGCGTGCCGGCGCCAGTCGGCGGCCGACCAGTGCCCGTGCGCCGCCGGAGCGTCCGGGCCGGCGGGACGGGGCGATGCGGCCGAGGCGGAATGAGCGTGGGCGAGGGCCATGTCTATTGCGCCGTGGCAACAATGTGCACGCGCGGCTTGCCCGGCCGGACGTCGCACAGGGAATCAAAGGCGACCTGGCCGTCGAGCAGGCGCCGCGCGGCGGTGACGGAGATGCGCCGCGTGAAACAGGCCGCGATCGAATCCGGCTCGCATTCGAGTTCGTGGCACGCGGCGATGAAGCGCCGCTCGTTGATCGCGCGCGTCTCCGGCACTTCCAGAACGGCCCGCCAGCGGCCGGCGGGGTCGAACTCATAGAAGTCCAGGCCGCGGCGCACGAGCTCGTCGCGCACGTCGTCGGCGAGGTCTTTCTCGCGAGCGCCCAGGTTGCGCAGCCGCTCGCGGAGCTCGTGCAGCTCGCGGCAGGCGGCGATCAGTTGCGGGTCGGTCATGGTGGACTCCAAGGCAACCGCCAAGGCGCCAAGTGCGCCAGGGAAACTGAGAATCAATGCGCCGGCCACAGACAGACGGCGCGCGGGCCGACGACCACATCTTCCGGCCCCAGTCCAGCGCGGATGGCATCGTCGTCCAGTTCGGCCGGCCCGTAGGCGCGCTCGGCATCGTCATAGGCGCCCGCATCCACGGCAACGCATGGCGAGAAGGAGTTGCCCTCCTCATCGCAAGCGAGGACGACCAGCGCGTGCTGGTCGTGGGTGGCCAGCTCCTCGCGTAGTTCTCTGACAGTCATGGTGGGCTCCTTGTTCGAGGCGCGCCGGGCCGTCAGAGCACCGGGGAGAGACACACGGCGCGGACGCGCGCGGGCGTCTCGAGTGCCGGATAGCGCCAAAAAGAGCGGACCTGCGCGTCATAGACACCCGGGACGACGGCCCCGACGGGCAGAAACTCCTCCAGCGAGTCATCGCCGTGGCCGACAACAACCACGGTCGCCGGCGACACCTGCCCAAGGAGATCGCGCAACTCGGCGGCCGTCATCCGCGCCATATCACACCGCCATATCGGGCCGGGCCGCGCGCTCACGCGCGGCGGGCGCGAGGCCCGGACTCACGGGCCAGGAGCGCCGGTAATCGCCGCCCGGGCCCAGCAACACCGGGGGAACGGGCAACCGTGAACAGGGAACGGGAAAGTTTTTGCTTGGGGCGGACAGCCCTGAACTGGTAGACTGAGGACGGTGGCCCACGGCGGGCCGAGGCGGGCATCCGCGATGCCCGTTTGCCGTCCCATCCGTGGGACTCCTCGGCCCGTCCGTGGGCCGGGTCAGAACGCGCGAACGTCTTCCACTCGCCGCACGCTTTGCCCTCCAGAAGATCAAGCCCAGCAGGCCCAGGGCCGAGCGCAGAAACCCGCGCGGAACGGACACGTCACGGAGGAGAGGAAGGGGGAGGAGGCGGGGTTTCCGCGCCGGGCCGCGGGCCCGCGCGGGACGGCGAACAGATGGCCGGGAAGAAGCAAGGCGCTGCATCATAGCTCGGCCCCCGGAAGCTGCGCGCACAACCACGCGGCCTCGTAGTAGTCGATCCAGCCGTCGCGCGCCGCCGCCTCGATGGCCAGCGCGAGCTCGCGCTCGCGGCCCGGCTGGGCGGCGAAGATGAAGCGGTGCCCGCCGCGGTGCAGCCGGAGAACACGCGGGACCGCGTCCTCGGGCGCCTTCGCGGGCGCTGGGGAAGTGACCGCCGGCGCGTCGGCGACCGGCGGGGAGCTGATCCTCGAGGCCGGATTCGGGAAGCCGACCCAGGCCGCGCCCGCCGCGGCGGCCAGCAGCATGCCGACGGCCAGCACCCAGGTGGCGAGGAACGCGTGGGGCAGACGGCCGTCCGCCCAGAGTCCCAGCGCGAGCAGACCGCCGGCGGCCAGCGCGTAAAGCCCGATGGCAAGACGGCGCGACCAGCGGGCCTCAGACGCCATCGCGCACCTCCGCGCCACGCAGCGCCGCATCGGATAACGGAGCGGACGGCGCGTCGCCACTCGCGGCCTCCAGCGCGGCGAGGAGCCGGTCGATGTCATCACACAGCGCAAGCAGCGTGGGGCGGGCTTCGTGGTTCCAGTGCATGACGGATTCAATCCGGCGCGTGTCGTGGCCGCGGGCCGCGAGGCGGCGGGCCGAAGCGAGGCGCTGACGGATGGAGGCGAGCAGTTCCGCTGTCATAGCGCACCACAGAAGCACAGAGGCACGTGGATGATTCCTGAAATCAGCCCTCGGCGCCGACGGTGATGAGGAGCGAGATCAACGAGACCCACTCAAAGAAGAGGCACCACAGGGGCATGGCAAGCTCCGATCAGGGAACAGGGAACAGTGAAGAGAGGGGCGGGGGCGGCGAGAGGGACCGTCGCCCCGCGCCCCGCGGGAACGGGCACCCGCCGTGGTAGACGGGCGCCATGCGGAAGACCGCCCTCGTCGCGGGCGGCGGGGATTCCGGGCAACTGGTGATTGCCCGGCCGGCCGAGGACCGTCGGCCACGGCGGCCCGCCGGCGGCGGGCCGAAGGCTGAAGGCGAAAGCAAGAAAGCGGGGCGGCGCGGGAAAGGAGTGCCAACCCGCGCCGTCCCTGGCCGGCGGTGCGTGGTCGCCGGTTACCGGGTGCCGCCGAAGGCCCAGAGAGCGAAGAGCGCCAGGAGGGTCCAGACGTCGATCGGCTGCGCGAAGAGGTACTCGAACATGGTGGGCTCCAGGAAGAGGGTGACAGGGGACACGTGACACGTGACACGTGACGGGCGAGCAAGCGGAGCGCGGGGCGGCCGTGCTTGCCGGGAGGGTTAGTTCCGCCCCGGCGCTCCGTAAAGACCAGTGGATCGAGGGAACAGGGGATTCATGGATTAAGGCGGGGAAGTCCGCAAAATGGGCTTGCGGCGGGCGTCGCCGGGTGCGATAATCAATGCTCGATTTCCGCACGGAGGCACTCCTCGCCGGCGGTCCCGTCGGGGGACCGCGGGCCACTAAACCACGGCACGGACGCCAGAATCTGAGTCGATGGCGACCAGTTCGCTGGCGCGCGCTTCAGCCATTGTCAGCAGGCGGTCGAAAAATGTGCGCGGATGCAGACCCGTACTTTTGAGCAACCTGCGCAGGCGTTGGTGCTCATCAAGCGTCAATGCCACGTTCGCTTGGTGGCGTTTGCGCGTCGATGAATGCGGATGTTGCATAATGAATCAGTATACATCAGGAATCCGACGTGTCAAGACGAGCGTCAGAAAAATCGCGTCGTAAACGAAAGCAGCACCCTGTGGCGCTATCGCCGGAGACAAAAGCTCTGCTTGACAAAGTAGTTACGAAACTCGGTCAGAATCGCAATGTGTTCTTGACGCGGCTGCTCGTTTGGTTCGGTGAGCGGCCCGAGTTCGTGCAGAATTGGATCTTGGGGGTGCAATCCGAACAGCCGGAGGATTATGGGTTGGCGTTAAAGCAGCTGACAACAAGGATTCGAGCTGAGCTCGAAGCTGCGCAACAAGACGAGGTGGGCTGATGAGCAGCCAGCGATGGAGGGCCTCTATATCCAGAAGCTTCTGGACCTCTGCGTCGTCAGCGATCTTGGCGTCTTGGCGGTTGGCTTTGGTTGTGGCGGCTAGAAACCGCTCGCGGTCGATGATGTGCCCCATGTTCCCCAGTCCTCCGATCGGTCCGCACGGCCGTGGGCCGATCCGACGTTAGCATAATGTTCGGGTCGGAGGCGAGTCAAGAGAGATTGTGGAATGGCGCATCCGCTATGTCGGGTTCCTGTTCGTCGCCGGGTTAACCGCGGCGGGGATCATCCACTTGGCACGCTGGCTGGCGGGGCTCCTGGGGACCGGATGAATGCGCGGGTGGGGCGTAAAAATTGGTAGAAAAGCGGCAGAAAGTTGTAATGGCGGCGGCCCGGCGATAGAGTGAGAGTGCGCAGGGACGGGGCCGTGAGAGAAATGGGCGGGCGGGGTGCCCGCCTTCCAAGGCCTCGTCTCCGAACCAGACGGGAGGTGTCGCATGGAGCGTCGGGCATTTCTGGCGGCGGGAGTGGCGGCGGCGTGCCGGTGCGCGCTCGGGCAGGAGCGGCCCACGTGCGCGCGGTGCGGCGGGAGCGGGGAGATCACATGCGAGCAGTGCAAGGGGCAGTGGAAGAACGTCCGCGTGAAGGTGAAGTGCGAGCGCAAAGGGGGCGTCGGCTGTGACGGCCTGGGCTACCGCGACTGCTTCACGTGCCGGGGCACGGGCGAAGTCGCCTGCGCGCGCTGTGGCGGCACGGGACGGATCACCAAATGCGATCGCAAGGGCCAAATCGTACTGCGCGAATGGCAGGAGGACTGCCCGGAGTGCGTCACGGCGCGCCGCCAGTCAACGCGGACAAGCTGGGAGTCGCGCCTGCCGAAGGGGCGCGCGCCGTGCCGCAAGTGCCGCCCGCTCTGGCAATGCACCGCGTGCGAAAAGATGTACGAGCACCAGCCCGAGTTCTGCCCGTGCACCAAGCCCGCCGGGTGGGACGGCCAGGGGAAGACAACGATCATCGAGGTCCACGGCAAGATCATCTGCCCGCGGTGCCGCGGGACGGGCGAGCGCGAGGAGCGGGTGGCGCGGTGCCCATATTGCCGGGAGGGCCGGCAGCGGTGCCCCGCATGCCAGGGCGCCCGGAAGGGCTGAGCGGCCGGCGCGGAGCGCTCCGCGCAACGAGTTTGGTCGGTGTTCGGCATGTGCCCGGTCGATTACACGTGGGCACAAAAAAACCGCATTTTCCCTTGACTTCTCGCCAATATCGATTACACTCATAACAGAGCCAGTGAGGCTCGCCCGGCCCGCCGGGGAGACAGGCGGGAGCGGAAAACAGAGTGAAGAGGTGGTTCGATGGCCGGTTTTAGCTTCAGCGCGGGATGCTCGAACAACATGCTGGCCGCTCGTGAGCGGGGGATGGTGAACGCGAGCACGTGGGGGCGGCGGCACGGAGTGAGCGCGGCGGCGGTGGTGGAGGTCATGCGGCCGGGCGAGGCGCACCACACGGGCACGGGGCGGCGTGGACGCTCGCGGCTGACGCCGGTGCTACCGGACGACCTCGAACCCACGGGGGAGCAGTTGGCGGCGATGCGGGCGTTTGACGCGGCCGCCAGGGCCGCCAAAGCGGCCCCGCCCCGCGTGGAGCGGGCCTGCGTGGCGCGCTACCTGCGGTGGCCCAAGTCGCCCCGCGCGCGGCGCGTTCCAGCCGAGGTGGTTCAGCCGTTGGCCGAGATCCGGCTCTTCGCGGACGGCCGCATGGAGGCGGTGGAGGCGGACGGGCGAGTGACCACGCACTGGGAGCGGCTGGGCGGTTTGGTGGTCGCGCGGGACGGGCAGGTTGTGGTGACGGCAAACCTCAATTCGGTTTACGACGACGCCGAAACGATCGCGGCGCGGATCGCGCCGCGCGTGGACAGCGCCGGGCCGGCGGGCGGACTTGTTGCGGCGCGGGCCGCCAGGTCGATTACACTCCCCGCCGCGCCCGGCCGCTGAGATTCACTCTGCCCCGCCGGGCTCCGGCCGCCCTGGCCGCCCCGGCGGGGCCGCTGAGGATCAGCATGGCGAAGGCACCGCGAAAAGCCCGGCGAGGGCCGCCGAAGGTCGGCCCGCCACATCCCAATCGGCGCGTCTGGACGGCCGCCGAGGTCGAGCTCTTGGGGAAGATCAGTGACGCGCAGCTCGCCCGGGTGCTGGGGCTGGCGCGACGGACCGTGCTGATGGAGCGCCATCGGCGCGGCATCCCCCCGGCGCATCCCGAAAACCGGCCGGGCAGGTGAGTGACGCCGGCGTTGGGGCGGCCGATCGAGGAACGGGGCCGCGCGGGGCGGCGGGATTACCGACCAGAGGTCGGTCCACCGCGGCCGTCCGCGGGGTCCATGCCGCCGTGGTGAATCGCCGGGCGCGCCCTTGACAGGGGCGGGGGGCTTGATCTAGATTGCCCCCGCAACTGGTGATTGCCCGCACTCCGATAAGGAGTCGGTGATGCGGGCCACAAGGAAGTCGGAGCGGCCGACCGGAGGTCGGTGCCCCACCGCCAAACGGCCAGGGACGGCCGGGGAATCTTGCCACGCAGATATGAAGGCCCGGAGAAGGGCGGCGGCGCAGACCGCGGCCGATGAGGACGCGGCGCATGCGGGCCCGGGCACCGGCATGGAACGGCCGTTGTTCGCCCTGAGCGAGCTGCGGGCGGCGCTCGGGCTGTGCCGCGAAAGCCTGGGGGAAATCATCTTCGACCGGCGGCGGGCCATGGCCGGGCGCTGCGCGATGATCGACCGGGCCAAGCGCGCGCTGCGCGCGGCGGAGAGGTTCGCGGCGAAGCTGCCGCCCGCCGCGCTGGCCATCTCGGCAGTCTGCGCCTGCGGAACGGGCCTCGCCGGGTGTGTCAGCCAGGACCGGCTCGACCGGGAGCCGCTCGTCGTGGCCGAACAACTCCGCGCCGCGGGCTTCGCCGGGCGCGCGGTGATCGTCTTCGGGACGGGGCACGTGGCCGGGCAGGCCTTCAATCTGACAGGCGCCAGCGGGTTCATCGAAGTCCAAATTGACCCCGGGAAACTCACCACAGAGGCGCAGAGGGCACAGAGGGGGGAACAGGATGAGCGGCCGTGAAAAGCGGGTGGAAGACGAGCGAATTCTGGATCAGTGCGACGATTGTGCTCGCCGCGCTGCTGGACCTGGCCGGGCCGCGGCTGGCGGAGCCGTGGGACCTGATCGCGGCCGGGCTGGCGGCGGCGTGTTACACGATCAGCCGGGGCCTGGCCAAGCGCGGCGGCACCAACGCCGAGCTGCAACAGCAGCTCATCGGCGCGCTGGGGCCGCTGCTGGGCGCGGGCGGGAACGGGCAGGAGACGAAGTGAGACGCGAGGTCAAGGCGCAGAAGGCCAAGTGGGCGCTGGCGGTCGCGCTCTGCGTTCCGCACTTCGCACTCGGCACTGGCCTGGGCTGCATCATGGTGCGACCGGCGGAGACGCCGGTCCTACCCAGGGCGGGCGGGACGCCCGCACTCCCCAGCGATCCGCGCGTGCGGGCGGCGCGGCTCGCGACGGACGAGCGGGCGCCCTTCGCGGGCGTGCTGCTGAACGACTGGACCTGGGAGCGGGTGATCGCGGCGCTGCGCGCGGCGGAAGCCCGGGCGATGGCTGACACGGAGGGCGGACGATGACGGCGGTCGGCGCGGAGCTGGAGGCGGCCGTGCGGCGGGTCGTGACCGCGGCCGCGGGAAACCACGGCGAGGGGCAGGCGGGCTACACCACGGTCAACAGCACGCAGTTTCCAGCGCTCGCCGATCCGCGCGCCGTCGGCGCGCGGCTCCAGGAGCTGGGCGTGGGTTATGAGATCGGGACGCTGCACATGGGCGGGGGCGTCTATGTCTCGGTGGCGAACGACCGGCGCGCGCAGGACGCGCTCAAGCGGAATTGGACCGCCGCCGGACGACCGGGCGCGCGCGGAGAGCCAGGGAGGGCGGCGCGATGAATGAGCTGGCCGCGTTGCAGCAGGTCGTCGACGAAGTGCGCGAGGACATCAAGGAACTCCTCCAGCGGGAGGCGACGACGGCGGCGAAGTTGGACGCAATTTCGAAGCAGAACGAGGCGCAGATCGGCGTGCTGTTCAGTCGGCGCGACAAGGACCTGGAGCGGGTGCAGCGGATCGAGCTGGACTACACGCCGAAGCGCGACCACGCTGAAACCAAGTCCCGCCTCGACGCCGTGGAGCAACGGATGTGGAAATGGGCCGGAGGGCTGGCCCTGGTCCTGATTGCGCTGCAACTCGCCGGTTCGGCGCTGATTCGGAAGGTGATGGGATGAGCGAGGTCGGCGCGCAATTGGTCGAAAACGAGCGGGCGCAGGCGCGGGTGCTGGAAGACGCGGGCCGCGCCTGGGGCGACCTGCTGACGGCGCTGAGTTTCGGGACGGCCGAAGGGCTGGCCGAGGTCGACGCGGCCAAGGGCCGGGCGGCGCTGGAACGGCTGATCGAGGCCAAGGAGAAGATGAAGGCCCTGCGCAAGCGCGCGGCGGAGCTGGGCATGGCGGCCATTCGGTAGGACGCGGAGCGATGCGGAAAGTCAGAGGCGGAAACTGGCGCCCGCACGTTCGCCCGCTCCCTGGCGGTGAGGTGCGATGAGTGAAACGCGGACGGACAGACTGGGCCACGCGGTGCCCGCCGGCGGTCAAGGCGCGGGCGGACGCGGCGCTCGCCGCGGGGCGGCAATCGGCCGCCGAGATCCACGCGGCGCTGGACCTGGGGCGCTGGTGTCGGCGCTCGACGTTCGCCAAGTATGCCGCCGCCAAGCGGCGCGACCTGGCGGCGCGGCGGGCGGACGAAGGCGCCGTGTCCTCCACGGCGCCGCCCTCCTCGCCGTGCTCCTGTGGGGCGCCGGCCGGGCCGGCGCGCGAGACGGCGGAGGCGGTGCTGCGGACGGCGCTGGACCGGATGCTGCGCGAGATCGAGCTCGGGGAGGTGCCGGCCTATGCCCTGCCGGCCTTCGTCCGGGCGTGCGTCCACCTCGGCGAGCTGGTGATCGGGCAGGACGGCAACCGGCGGGCGGCGGAGCTGCACGAGCTGCGGCTGACGGAGCTGCGGCGGAAGCAGGAGGCGGCGCTGGAGGAAGTCTCGCGGGCCACCGGGCTGACCGACGAACAGCTCGGGCAGATCAAGGGCCGGGTGCTGGGACTATGAGCACCGTCCGGGAAGGGCGAAGTCGCGTCCGGCGCGCGGCCGGGGCCCCGCTCGGGCCGGGCGAGAGCGTATTCACGCCGCGGCCCTACCAACGGGCGGCGCTGGCGGACAAAGCGCGGTTCAAGGCGCTGCTCTGGTCGCGGCAGACCGGCAAGGGGTTCACGATTGCCCTCGAGATCAACGCCGACATCCTCGAAACCGAGGCCGCCGGCGGCGCGGTGGACTGGCTCATCGTCTCGCGCAGCCTGGTCGCCGCGCGGCAGCTCGGGCGCAAGGTGCGCGCCATCGGGCGGGCCATGACGCAGGCCGCGCGGCTCGTGGAGCCCGCGCTCGCCGACCTGGGCGAATCGCAGACGGAGCTCACGTATCCGGGCGGGAGCCGCGTCCTGATCCTGTCGAGCTCGCCCGACGCCGCCGTGGGCTTCACGGGCAACGTCGTCATCGACGAGATCGACACGCATAAGCAAGCATTCGAGCTGTTCGGCAACACGTTCCCGGTGGTCAGCACCGGCCGACACCGGCTGATCGTCACCAGCACGCCGCGCGGGCGGCGGGTGATGCACAAGCTCTGGTCCGACGCGCAAAAACTTGGCAGCCCGTGGAGCGTACACCGGCTGACTATCCATGAGGCGGTGGCGCAGGGGTGCGACCAGGACCCGGAGCTCCTGCGGCGCGGCATTCTCGACGAGCTCAAGTGGCGGCAGGAGTACCTGTGCGAATTCGTGGACGACGAAATCTGCTGGATCCCATGGGAACTGATCGCGGCCTGCACCGCCGACGAAGCCGCCAGTGACGACGCGGGGCCGGCGCAGGCGGACGAGTTCGCGGGCTGGGACGTGGCGCGCTGGAACCACCTGTCCGTCTACTGGCGCGCCGCGAAGCTGGGCAGCCGCCTCGTGACGCGGCGGGTGCTGGTCATGCAGCGCATGCCGTTCCAGGCGCAGCTCGACCGCGTCGCCGGAGATATGGCCCGCGCCGGGGGCCGCGTCCGGCGGATGTGCATCGACGCCACCGGCATGGGCGAGATGGTCGCCGAGCAGGCCCAGCGGCGCTTCGGCCGCGTCGAGGCCGTGAAGATGACCGGCCCGATGAAGGAAGTGCTCGCCGGGGACATGCGGCGCCTCATGGAGGAACGCAATCTGCTGCTACCCGACGACGAGGCGGTCCAGGCCGACCTGCATAGCCTGCGGCGGACCATGACGGCGGCCGGCAACCCGCGCTTCGAGGGCGAAGCGGAGGGCGGCCACGCGGACCGCTTCTGGGCGGCGGCGCTGTGCGTGCACGCGGCGCTGACGCGCCGCGCGAGCGGCTTCATGTTCCTCGGCGACCAGGAGGCGGCCCATGCATGGTGAGCGCCGACGCGGTGGACCGCTGGGCGCGGCGTGGCGCGGGCTGCGCCGGGCCGCGCGACGGGCGCTGGGCGGGACGCGCATGGGCTGGGACGAGCTCTGGAGCACGCTGGCGGAATGGAGCGGCG
Source organism: uncultured Planctomycetales bacterium (assembly GCA_964462635.1). GTDB lineage: Bacteria > Planctomycetota > Phycisphaerae > UBA1845 > Fen-1342 > JBFMAI01. Next base: position 21,190 of record CAYWYJ010000007.1, on the reverse strand, counting down.
CCGTCGAAAGCGAAGTGACGCGCCCGATGGGCCAATGCGTGCACGTGTACCGCGCGGTGAGCGCGGTCGCCGCCACGCTGGCGCAGGCGCGGTTGGTCCTGCGGCGGGGCGGTTCCGGCGAGCCGCTCACCGCGGGGCCGGCCTGGGACCTGCTGACCCGGCCCTACCCCGGCGACACCACGGCCGACCTACTGGAGCAGATCGCGGGGCACCTGTGCACGAGCGGCGCGGCGTTCCTGCTGGACCCGGACTATCTCGGCGCCCCGCTGTCCCGCCTCGACCGGCCCGGCCCCCCGCGGCGGCTGGTGGTCGTGGGTCAGGCGCAAATGCGACCACGCTACGGAGCGACGCGCGACGAACTGCTCTGGTGGGACTACCTGCCGCGCGGCGGCGGGGCCCCGGTGCCCGTCTTGCCGGAGTGGGCGCCCTACGTGCGGGGCTGGAACCCCGACGACGACTGGGTCGGGCTCGCGCCCCTGGAGGCCGCGGCCCTCGGGGTTCGCCAGGACTACAAGGCGGCGCTGTTCAACATCGCCGCGCTGGACAATGGCGGAGCCATCGGCGGCTTCATCGCGCTGCCGGACGACCCGGGCGACGAACGGCGGCGCGAGCTGCTCCGCGCGCTGGAAGAGCGGCACCAAGGGCCGCAGCGGGCTAATCGGCTCGGCATCCTCTGGGGCGGCGCCGACTGGAAGCAGACGGCCTGGAACATGGTCGACCTGCAGCTCCTGGAGGCCCGCAAGCTCAGCCGCGAGGAGATCTTCGAAGCGCTGGGCGTGCCGCCGATCCTGGGCATGGTGTTCGAGGCCGCCCATTACAACGTGGGCGACAGCGCGCAGGAGATCTTCCTGCTCAACACCATCCGGCCGCTGGCCCGCAAGATCGCCGACCTATTCACCCACGTGCTGCTGCCCGCGGTGGAACCCGGCCTGACCGCCGAGCTGGACCTCGCGGATCATCCCGTGCTCCAGCGCGTGGAGCGCGGCAAGCATGACGGCCTGGCGAAACTAATGGCTTGGGGCGTGCCCTACAACGAAGCGGTGCGGGCCCTGCGGTTGCCGTTCGTCGCCCAGGAATGGGGGGACCGCTCGCTGATCGGGGCCGGGGTGGTGACGGTGGAGGAGGTCCTGGCGGGGACGCAGGCGCCGCCGGAAGAGCCGGAGGCGGGGACCGGGGAACAGGGAACAGGCAGCTGGGAGCGGGGAACTGGGAACGGGGAAGAGGCGGCCGGGGCGGACGCGCGGCAATGGCACGAGCGCCTCCTGCGCGCGGCCCTGCCGGGGATCGCGCGGCGGTTCCGGGCGCTCTTCGTGCGGCAGGAACGGGAACTTCAGCGGCGCCTGCGGCGCGCGCTCGCGGAGCGCGCCGCGCGGGGGGACGCGCCGGAGCGCGACGGCCGCCGTCCCCCGGGACCGGCCGGCGCGGCGCCGACGGAAGCGGAGGCCCGCCGGACGGCGCGGCGTGTGCTGCTCGATCTGGCGGTCGAGGAACGGCGGCTGCGCGCGCTGGTGCGCGGCTATTTTCCCCCCGCGGTCGCGGCGGCGACGCGGGCGGAGCTGGAACGCCAAGGCCTTCCGCGCGAGACCGTGGACAAGCTCGTGGACCGGCTCGGGCGCGGGCGCTGGATCACGCGCGTGCTCCGCGTCAAGGAGAGACGGATCGCGGGGATCGAGCGCGTCACGCGGCGGCGCGTGGAGGCGACGCTCGTGCGGGGGCTGCGGGCCGGCGAGACGACGCAACAGCTCGCGGACCGCATTCACGCGGTCCTGGGAGGGAACCGGGCGCGGGCCGTGACGATCGCGCGGACCGAGGCGGGGCAGGCCGTCAGCACCGGGCAGTTCATGGGGCTGCGGGCCGCGGGAGCGCGGGCCAAGGGCTGGATCCACGGCCGAAATCCGCGCGGCACGCACGCGCTCGCCGCGCGGCGCTACGCGCCCGCGACCGGCGCGATCGCGTTCGACGAGCCGTTCGAGGTGGGCACGGACCGGCTGCTGTACCCGCGCGACCCGGGCGGGTCGCCGGGCGAGATCATCAACTGCAATTGCGTGCTGGTCCCGGGACGCCGGCCCAGCCAGGAGGCCGCGGCGTGAGCGAGCTGCGCGATCGTTTCGGGTTCGCCCTGGAGAGCGCCGGCATCGAGCCGACGAGCAATCAATTCCGGATCCGCGGGTGGATGAACACTTTCGGCGTCACCCACTCGCGGCGGCTGCTGCACCCGCGCGGGTTCCAGAACTGGCTGGCGCGCACTGGCGGCCAGGCGACCTTGCCGATGCTGGCGAACCACGGGGTCGACGTGGGCGGGTTCGCGACGATCGGCAAGTGGGACCGGTTCGAGTTCCACCCGGGGCGCGGAATGCTGTGGTCGGGGTTCGTCGCGGCGGGCACGCCCGCCGCCGACCAGGCCCGCGCGCTGCTGGCGCAGGGCATCCTCGACCAGCTCAGCGTGGGCTGGGTGCCGGTCCAGTCCCGTTACGTCACGTTGAAGGACGCCGACCTGGACCCCCTGTTGAAGGAGGCCATGGAAGCGGCCGGCGTCGACGAAGTCCGGGCGTTCCTCGATTGGTATCCGATCGAAGGATCGATTGTCGACGTGGCCGACGATCCCGGGGCGCGGATCGCCGCCCGGCTTGACGCGCTGGAGGAACGGCTGGCGGCGGCGCTCGACGGGGAATGGCGGTCGGGGCGCGGCGCGGCGGCGCTGGAAGCGCGGCTGGTGGATGTGGCCGCGGCTCTGGAGGCCTGGAAACAAAAGCCGCTCGAAGTGGATTTGAGCGGGCTGAAAACGGTATTCGAGCAATTCCTCAGCGCGTTCCGCGTGGACGCGCTGGAAGCGCTGGAGGCGATCGCGGCGGACCCCCGGGCCGAATACGCCGCCGCGCTGCTGGCCGAGGACGCGGACGCGGCCGGCGGCGGCGACGGCGCGGACGGCCATGAGGCGGCGCCGCGGCCCAATGAGTCCGCGGCGTTATTGGAGCGGCTGCGCCAGCAGCCCATGTAGGACCCAGACAAGGAGGCCACGGATGGCCGAGAAACCACAGAACCCCGGCGGCGTGCTGACGCCGGCGGACTACCAGGGGGAACAGACCAGGCAGTCGCATCAGCTCCTGGGCGAGATCGTGGCGCGGCTGGAGCGGCACGGCGGCCAGCTCGCGGAGCTGGACGCGAAGACGCAGAAGGCGCTGGCCGGCCACGCCCAGGACGTGGCTAAGCTGCGCGACGATTTCGACGCGGTGCGGCGCGACGGCGCGAAGCGTTTCCACAAGCTCGCGGAGCACGGGGCGCGCGACGGCCGGTATCGCGGCCGCTTCGGCGGCCCGGAGGCGGCGCGCGCGGCCGGGCTGGCGATCATCGTCGCGCTGACGCGCAGCGAAACGGCGCGCCTGGAACTCGAACAGTCCGGCATCAAACCGACGGTCGGCGCCGAGGGCGGGTACCTGATGCCCGACCTGCTGCTGCGCGACATCATCGCCAACGTGGAAGAGGCCGGCGTGTGGGAGCGGAACGTGGACATGACGCCCGTCCCGGTCCTGACCGGCGGACTGCCCAGCCGCACCGGCGGGCTCACCGTGTACTACCCCGACTTCGAAGGGGCGGCCACGCCCTCCGCCCCGACGTTCGGCCGCAAGAACTTCGCCCTGAAGCGGCACACGGTCTACGTGCTCATCGAGCGCTGGATGCTCCAGAGCGAGTTGGCCGTGGCGCTCGCGGAGTATGTCGCCAGCGAAATGAGCTACGCCCTGGCCCTGGCCGAGGACGCGAACTGGTTCGTCGGCGGGGGCACGGCGGCCCACGGCGGCTACACGGGGCTCCTCAATGACGCGACGATCAAGTCGTACACGCCGGCCGCGGACTACGACGAGTTCAGCGAACTGATCGCGGCGAGCACCGACCCGCTCTCCCGCGTCCTCGGGACGCTGCCGGCCTGGGCGGCGGGCGACGGGTTCCGCTGGTACATGCACTCGTCGGTGTTCTTCGGCTACATGGGCGTGAAGGACTCGGCGGGGATGCCGATCGTGCAGCTTTATCTCGGCGGCGCCGGGTTCCAGAAGTCGCTCTTCGGCTATCCGGTCGAATGGGTGCAGGTGATGCCGGCCGTAGGCAGCGCCGGCGACACCGTGTCGAGCCCCATGCTGCTCGGCGGGAACCTGCGCCGCGCCTGCCAAGGGCTGCGACACACGGCCGGCATCCGCATGGCCAGCAGCGAGCACGTGGCGTTCGCCAACGAGCAGGTGGCCCTGCTGCTGAGCGTCGCTCAAGACCGCGTCATCAAGGACCCCGACGGCGTGTGCCGGCTCATCACGCATTCTTGATCCGGCCCCGCGGCCCAGACCGCGGGAAGCCATAAACGGAGACGTGTCATGCAACGAGAAGTCGAAAAGCTGGCCACCGCCCTGGGCGTGGCCGTGGCGAACCGGACGACGGCCGCCGAGGTGAACGGGTCCGGGCGGTTGGTCCAGGAACGTAGCGAGGTCATCGGCGTGTGTCTCACGGGCGCCATGGCCGCGAACACGACCTGCACGTTCAAGCTGGAGCAATCCGACGCCGAGTCGAGCGGTTACACGGACATACCCGGCGCGACGGCCGCGATCTCCGGGACGCAGACGAGCGCCGTCCAGCTCATCAGCGCGCGGCCGACGAAAAAGTACGTTCGCGCGACGTTGACGACCAGCGGCGCCGGCATCGGCAACGGCGCCCTGAACGGGATGCACCTCCTGATCGTCCCCGCCCGGGGCGAGCCGGTGGTCAATAGCCCGGCGAACGTCATCGCCTGACCTGGAGGACGCGATGGCCCTGGCCCTGCTCAGTGACCTGAAAGCGCGGCTCGGCATCGACGGCGCGGGCCAGGATGCCCTGCTGGTGCAGGCCCTGCGCGGGGCCGGGGCCGCGCTTGCCGCCCATTGCGGGCGCGAGTTCGAATACGAGGACGAGGACGCGGTCGAGTATTTCGACGGCGGCGGCTGGGACCTGCGCCTGCGGCGCTTCCCGGTCGTCGGCGCGCCGGTCCTCCGGCTGGCGCTCAACCACGACTTCGCCGGGGCCGCGGCGCTCGTGGAAGCGGTGGACTACGTGGTCAATGGGACGCGCGGGGTAATCACGCGCCTGCCCGAGCGCGCCCGCTGGCCCGGCGGGCGCGGCGTGCTCCAGGTCACCTATCGCGGCGGCTACGTCGCCCCCGGGACGGCCCAGCCGCCGACCGGGACGCGGCCGGTGCCGGCGCACGTGCAGGAGGCGGCCCTCCTGACGGCCGCGGACTTGTACAAGCGGCGCGACGAGCCGGGCTACAAGGTGGTCTGGTCTGCGGGCGAAGTGAGCGGGGGCTACGCGCCCGGCGTGGAGCTGCTGCCGCTGGTGAAGACATTGTTGCGCGCCGAACAGCGCTAGAGGACGAACATGGCAACCACCGGACGGATCGTCAGCACGACTTACATCGGGGGCATCGAGATCACCGGCACGATCGAACGCGCCGGCAGCATGCAGTTCGGCGGCGACGCCCTCACCTTGCCCGCGGGAAGTGAGGGCACGCTCACCATGCGGACGAGCGGCACGGCCGGCGTGGCAACGCTCGGGGCGGGACATGGGATCGCCGGCCTTGACGTCGTCGACGTTTTCTGGGACGGCGGGCTGCGCTACGGCGTCGTGATCGACGCCGTGGACGGCAATGCCGTAAGCTTCGGCGGCGTGACACCGGGGGCAGGCGACGATCTGCCGGCCCAGGGGACGGCGCTGGTGATGACGAAGCAGATGACCGTGGACGTGGATTTCGACGGCGACCTGCTGCGCATGATCGCGGCCCGCGCCAACCTGCGCGCGCACCTGGACTTTCAGGACGCCGGCGGTTCGTCGCTGGAGGCGGTCGAGCTGCGGGCCAACGAGCCCTGGCAATGGGCGACGGGCACCGGGGTGGCCAATCCGCTGGGCGGCAACGCGGTGGCCGCGGTCAGGGCCGCGGCGGGCACGGGGGCGGAGACCACGCTGAAGCTCGGGGGCCTGTACGAGGCGGTGAGCTAGTGGAGCCCGTAGTCGTCAGCGTCACTGTCGACACGGCCGCGCTGGAGGCGCGGCTGGGGGCCTTGGCGGAGCGCGCCCTGGCCGAGGCCCTGGCCGGCGGCCTGGCGGAAGCGGGGGCCTGTCTGGTCGGGCGGATCGTGGCCAACGCGGAGGCGGACGGGATCAGGTCCCGCACCGGCCACCTGCTCGGCAGCGTGGGCCTCTGGTCCGAGCCGGGCGCGGTGGATGCGCTAGAAGTGTTCGTGGGCGTGCCGGCCGATTCGCCGGCGGCGCGGTACGCATACCTCCTCACGGACGAAGACGTCCATGTCCTGCCGCGCGGGCACGAATACCTGGCCATTCCGACCGGCGAGAATCTGACGGCCGCCGGCGTGGCGCGCTATGACAGCCCCCGGCAACTCGACGACCTCGTCTTCCGCGGGCTCACGGCGGGCGTCATGGTCGGCGAGGAATACCGGCCATATTTCGCGCTGGCCACGGATGTGTGGATCTTCGGGCGCGGCTCCATGGAGCGCGCGGCGGACGAAGGGCGCGCCGAGATGGTCGCCCTCGTCCAGGAGCGCGTGGACGCCCTCTTGGAGGAGAGCGCGTGACCACGCAGGAAAAGGTCTGCCTCAAGGTCCGCGACGCCCTGGCGGCGATCACCAGTCCGGCGCTGAGCGTGGATGAGGGCGTGCAGCGCCTGGAAGCCCTGCCGCCGGGGCGCGTGCAGCTCACGCCGCTGGGCCTCGCCCGCGAACCGGGCGCGGGCGGACGGCAGATCTGGCACCTCGGGCTGCTGATCGCCGTGGTCGAGCGCCTGACGGGCGCGACCGGCCGGGCGCGGTGGGGGACGGCGCTCGATGCCTGCTGGGCCGTCCTGGGCAAACTGGATGACGAAGCGACGCGGGCCGTGCTGCGCGGGGTGGGCGGCATTGACCTCCGGCGCGGCGACATGAGCTACTGGAGCAAGCCCCCCGGCGGGCCGGGTGACCCGGCCGGGGGACTGGTACGGATCACTATAGACTTCGTGGAGTGACGGGCACGGAGGCGCGGCATGTATGAGATCATCAATCTGCGCGGCGCGACGAAGGGCAGCGGCGCCGCCCTCGTCGGCGCGCGGCGGGCGCGACTGGTGGCCAACCCCGACCTCAAGCGGGCGAGCGCCGGCGGCGGCGGATTGTCGGGCGGAGCCTGGAAGACGGGCCTCGCCCCGCAGGTAATCGTCGAGGTCGAGGGGCTCGACGAGGTGGTCAACGCGATCCGCGGCGACCTCAGCGACCTGACGGTGACCCTGTATTACTCCGGGCCCCTAGGCCCGCGCAAACGCGTGCTCAGGTACTGCACGGCGACGGCCGTGGGGGAGAGCCGGTTCCCTCCCGCCGAGGGCAGCGGCACGACGCCGCTGTCACAAATCACGTTCGACGTCCATGCCGGTGACGGCGTCGAGACGCCGGCCGAGGCCATCGTTGACGCCAGTGATAGCGGCACGCCGCCGACGGGGACCGTGCAACCGCTGGTGAGACTCATCAGCGCCTACCGCGGGGCCGCCGGCAGCACGCCCATCGACTCGGCGGTGGAGGCGACACTGCGCTGCAACATGACCAAGACCGTGGGGCGCCGTAACGCCCACGGCCTGCCGGAAGGCGCATGGGTCACGGCCCAGGCCCCGCGGCTGGCCGTCACGCTCGAGGACGCCCGCGAGTGGCTCGCCAGCCTGGTCGGCGAGGTGACGAACGAGGTTGTTGCGCTCACCTTTCAGGCCGGGGCCAACACGCGAACGTTGACATGCCGCTACGCGCGGCAAGTCGAGTTCGGGGACGAGGCCTATAAGGCGGCGGAAGAGGCCGGACCACCGGCGCGGCCGCAACTCCTATGGGACATCGTCACCGCCGGAGTGGTGGCGAGCGTGCGGGATGCGCTGGTCCTGACGTAGCGGAAGCGACCATGCCGGACGGCGTGAAGATCCCGGTCACCGTGACGGGCGCAGAGGGCGCGGCGGAGAAGCTGCGCGCGGTGGGCGCGGCGGCGGGCGAAGCGCGGCAGGCGGGGCAACAGGGGGCGACGGCGCAGGAGGCGACGGCCGGCGGACTCGGCCGGATCGCTTCGGCGGCCGGCGCGGCCGCCGAGGGGCAGCGGATTCTGTCGCGCGAGACGCGCGTGATGGCGGCGCACCTGCTGGGGCAGATCAATCCGGCCCTGGGCTCGACGTTTCTGCTGCTCAATCAGATCATCACGGGCGTGCGCGGCGTCAACGCGGCGCTGCTCGGTCTCGGGGCGGCCAGCCTGTTGATCGCCGGGGTCGGCGCGGCGTTCGCCGCGCTGCGGCGGCAGGCGGATGAGGCGCGCGAGGCGCTGGAGCGCGCGCGCGAGGCCGGGCGCCGGGCCGACGAGACACGCGCGGAGCAGCGCGCCCGGGGCGCGGAGCAGCGGGCGCGACTGGCGGAAGCGGGGCGCGCGCTGGGCCTGGCGGGCGAGGCCGCCCTGTGGCAACGCGAGATCAACCGGCGGGGGCGCGAGGAGGGCGTGCCGGCGGAGTTCGCGGAACAGGTCGTGCTGGCCCGCTCGCTCGCGGGGGAACAGGGCATCGAGTTCGATGAGCGGCGCTACCTCGCCGGGCTGATCGCGGGCGCGCCGCGCCTGGGCGGGGGAACAGCCGAGGCCGTGGCGAGCATCCGCGCCGCCATGGAACGCGGCACGCCGCTGAGGACGCAGGAGTTCGCGCGCGTTTACCTCGAGGACGTGAAGCGCGCCGTCCAACAGGCCGCGGCCCCGCGCGAGGAGGAGTTCGCCGGCGCGCTGGACGCGGTCCTCCAGGAGCTGGGCCGCGACCGGCCCGAGCTGGGGGCGAAGGAACTCGAACTCGTGCGCGAACGGGCCAAACTCGGGGGCGTGCCGATCCGTGAGCCGGCCCGGGTCCCCGAGAATGAGTATCTGCGCCCGGCGCCGCGCGCGGAGCGCATCAGCCGGGACATCGAGCGGCGGTACCCCGAGCTCAAGGAGGAGTTGCGCGGGACGGCGCTCACCCCGCTGGAACTGGCGGAGCTCGCCAACGAGGTCGCGCGCCGCACCCGGGAGCGCGAGGGCGAGGCGTGGCAGGGGCACGCCTGGATGCCGCCCGAAGCCGTCGGCGCCAGACCGATCCAGATCACGGTGAACAACTATAACACGCCGACGACGAACGTGGCGAGCCTGTACACCCTGGCCCCGGGCGGGCGCGAAGCCGCCCGCGCGCAGGAACTCGGCGGCGGCGAGTGGGTCAATGAGTGAACGACGGGGCATAGCGAACGGCCCAGCCAGGGCCCGGGGCGTGCGACGTGGCGGCGAGTTACAACGCGAGCGGCGAGAATGGGCGGCCACCGATCATCCCCGCGCAGAGCCCGCACCTGGTCCTCGGCATCGTGACCACGCGCGAACCGGCCCTCGTCGATCGCGCGCAGCTCTACACGTTGCCCGGGGTCTCGGGCGTCGGCTCGCAGAGCTTCGGCTGGGAGGCGGCGGAGATCCGCTGGGAACTCACCCTCGAAGCGGAATCGATCGCCGCCCTGCGGCTGTTCGAGGCCGCTTTCCGGGAGTACGGGGCCGGGAAGCGGCACCGGCTGGCGAGCGAGAGCGGGCTGTCGTGGGACTTCGTGGAGTTGGCGCGCTATGAGCCGCAGACACTCGATTTCGTCATGCGGCCCAGCGGCGCGCCGCACGTGCTGCGGACGGCAACGGCGCGCTGGCGCTGGTGTCAGCCCGGCTAGACGGCACCGAGGACGCGAGAGCGGAGCGCGGACATGATCGAGCCCCTGAAGGTCTTCCGGCTGGATGGCGGGACCGAGCAGCCGGTCCCGTGGGCCGGCTCGGCCGTCAGCGTGGCCTGGCGCGTCAACGAACTGCCGCGCGCGGAGATCGACGTCGCGCTGGCGGAAGGCTTCGGCGTGGACACCGGCGCGGGCGTGCGGCCGCTGCAAGAGGTGCTGACCAACCCGGCCGACGGGCGGTTGCGCGACGATGAGATCTACCGCGTCCGCACCGACCGGGGCCTGGGCGCGCCGGACGACGTGCTGTTCGATGGTTTCATCGAGCGCGTCGCCTACGGGGTCGATGCGCGCGGGCGTCGGGCGACGCTGCGGATGGTCCACGTGGCGGATGTGCTGCGCGCCGAGCGGCGCTATCAGGTGCTCGGCCAGCTCTGGCTCGATCGCGCGGGCATCGAAGGGCTGACCGCCTCGCCGCCGACGCACACGCTCAGCACGGTCGCGCCGCGCGAGGTGCCGGCGCTCGAATGCGTGTTCAACCCGCGCGGGCGGAAAAACTGCTACAAGGACCTCCTCCGCCCGGAGAGCACCGGCGCGATCGAATGCGACTATCTGCCCGTCTTCACCTGGCCGCACAAACCGGACGCCAACTGGTGGAACTGGGCGCGCGTGCTGCTGTATCTACTCGGCGTCGCGCGGCTGGAGATCGCGGGCAGTCCGCCGGTCGCCAGGCTCGGCGAGCTCACGGCGCATAAGTTCGTCGAGTTGCCGGCCGCGGACGGCAAGACGCTGACGCAGCGGATCATCGAGGCCGGCTACCACGCGAGCGAGCCCGACGACCCGGCCCAGGAGCCGGACGAACCCTGGGCGCGGGCGCTGCTCGGACGACCCAACGGACACAGCATCGAAGCCCTCGATTGGCTGACGGCGTGGCGGTACACGCTGGCGCGCTGCGGGTTGATATGGAGCCTGGAGCCGACCGACATGGACGGCGTGCGCTGGGGCTTGCGGGTGGAGCACCCCGACGAGCTGCAGGCCCTGGAGGTGCGGCTGCCGACGCCGGGCTGGAAGAGCCACGACAAGCCGTGGGAGGAGACCCTCGCGCGGGCCGCCAACGTGTCGATGTTGGACCTGCAGGCCGATTATGACCTGGTCAACAGCCTGGGGCCCAGCGGGGCGGAGGACCGGCGTGAGATCACCGTGGAGCTCGTGCCGGGCTGGCGCAAGAATGACGACTGGGACGTGAATCCCGCGAGCGGCGAGGCCGTCAACGCGGCGCTGGCGAAACTCGCCACGCCGGAATGGGAGGACAAGTACACGCTGCATGGGCTCGGCACGAACCCGCTGGCGGACGCCGGGCTGTGGAACGTCGGGCGTCTCTGGGGGCTGAACACGCACGGGGCGTGGAACGGCTATGGCCGCGACTGGGGGCCGTGGATCAAACCGCAGCCGCCGACGCACCCCGGGGCGTACAAGGCGTTCGACCTGGCCGATGTGCGGCTGGCGCGGCAGCATGGTGAGCCGCCCGTCTTCGTGCAGGGCGAGAGCACGTTGCGGCCGCGCGCGCTGGGCAACTGCCTGTCGGGTCTGACGAGCCGGACGCCGCTGCCGCCCATAGTCGAGGTGTCGTTCGACGAGGGCGCCCACTGGCGCGTGTGCACGGCGGGCGCCGAGGCGAGCACGTGGGACCTGCGCGTCTGGCTCGGGGCCGATGATCCGCGGGCCGAGACGCAGACCAATCCGGCGTGGCCGAACCCCGGGATGAGCCTGCCGGAGGCCTACATCCGCGGGAAGCTGCGCCTGCGCGTGACGGCGACGATCGGCACCGACACGCGCTTCGGCTACGGCGGATTCACACTGACCGGCCACACTATCAGCCGGCGGGAGCGCCATCGCGTGCTGCAACGGCCGCAGCAATGGGCCATGGCGCGGCGGGACGACTACGAGGGGATGCCGATGGGGAACAGCCTGCTGAACGTGGAATGGAACCAGGGAGCGCCGCTGCGGCCGGTACCGGGTGAGCGCGACGACTACACCGTCGCCGAGCGCGACATGCGGCGCCTGCTGCACGCCACCGACCGCGTGGTCTGGCGCGGCGCCGTGGAAATCCCGTGGCTCCAATATGTGGCGGTCGACGTGGGCGGCGCCGTTACCGACGGATACCGGCCGGCCGCCGCGCTCATCGGCCTGGCCTGCGAGAGCGACGGCGAGCCGGTGCGTCCCGAGCTCTACCGGCTCGAGTTCCGCGCGGCCGTGCCCGAAGGCGCGGTCGGCGCGCTGATCGGCGAGGTTGTCTGGAACTATCGGCAAGACCCGCCGGCGGCGAGCACCCGGCTCCATCTGGAGGATCGTAGCCGGCTCGTGAACGCGGGCGGTTGGCACTGACGGAGGAACAACATGGCGGCCGTTGACACTCTCAAGCACCATGCGGTCGGCGCCACGGCGCCGGTCCGGCACTTGATCGTCATCACACCCAGCGACTATAACGATCTGGCGCACGTGACGCGCGGCATCTATGTGGGCACGGGCGGGGATCTGGCGGTGCTCGCCGCGGATGATGACGTGGCGGTGACGCTCACGGCGGTCGCCCCGGGCTGGCAGCCCATCCAGGCGCGGCGCGTGCTGGCGACGGGAACGACGGCGCTCGGCCTCGTCGGCGGGTATTGACGTGAGCGCGGCCATGAGCGACGCGGGCACCGATGTCATGTTTGGCGGCGAGGGCGGCAAATGAACCCCACGAGCGGGCTGGCGCGTTGCGACTTCGTTGACCGGACCTTCCCCTTCGTCGTCACGGCGAGCGGGACGGGCGCCGGCGTGTCGCTGGCGGCGGGGTCGCCGCCGAACCTGGGGCAGGCGGTGGTCACCAGTGGGACGCAGGCCGATGGCAAGGCGAACATCGGGACGGCGCTGAATGGCCTGACGTTCTCGGGCGGCCTGTGGGTCTATGAGGCGCTCGTCAAGGTGCCAGTCCTCTCCGACGCGACGAACAGCTTCAAGGCGCATTGTGGTTTCTTCGATGGACTGAACGGCGGGGAATACAGCGCATTTTTCAAGTACATCCATTCGTATGAAGGCGGCCAGTGGACCTGCCAGACCTTCTTCGGCGAGGAGCCGGCCAACACCTGGCCGAGCGGCGTGACGGTCGTCGCCGGGCAGTGGTATCGGCTGCGGATCGAGGCCGACCTGTCAGTGCCGGTCGTCAGGTACTACATCGACGGCGTGTTCATCAAGCAGTTCACGGCCAACCTGCCGGTCGGCGCGACCACCGGGGCGGGCGTGCTGATGACCAAGACCCTGGGGACGACGGCCCGGACGCTGGTCGCGGACTGGCTCGTGCTCTCCTGCCCGCGCCCCGCCAAGCGGGCCATCGCCTCCGGCGACTGGAGCAGCGGCGCCACCTGGGAGGGTGGCGCCGCGCCGGGCACGGGCGATAGCGTGTGCATTCCGGCGCCGCTGGAAGTGACTGTGAGCACGCCCGTCGTCGTGAACCCGACCAATGCGTCGGGGCCGGTGTTCGAGGTCGAGAACGGCGCGCGCGTCATCGTCAAGGGGCCCGGCGCGCTGCTGACGGTGACGCAGAACACGCTGCTCGTCATCGACGGCGACATCGACGTGTGGACGCAGTTGAAGCTGCCGCCGATCGCGCAGGTGCCCTACTGCCAGGGCCGCATCCGCCGCATGGTCGATGAAGCCGTGGTCAAGATCGGCGACGACGGGTTCTGTTACCGGAGTTAAACATGGCCGACAGATTCAGCGCCGGCAGCGGTCTGGCGAGCGCCGCGGCGACGTGGGTCGGCGGGGTGGTCCCCAACCCGGCGACGGACACCATCACGATTGGGCCCGAGCAGCAGACCAATGGCCCGCATATCGTCACGCTCGACGTGGACTGGGCGATCGTGCTGGGCGGCGACGCGCCGTTCAATCTGCGGCCCACGGGGCAGTTGATTATCGCCGCCGGGCAGGTCCTGACCGTGTCGGCGCTGAGCGATACGGAGATCGACGGAATCGTCGACGTGCGCGCGGGCGGCACGCTGTGGTGGAACGACATGCGCTGCCACGCGGGCCACGTCGGCCACGTGGTCCAGCGCGGCGAGCGCGCGGCGGTCCGGTACGGGACGAACGGCTTCCGGATCATCGGCCCGGCGGCGGGCGGCGGCGGACGTGGCGGCATCGGCCTGGGAATATAAGGAGCGACGAATGGCCACGAACGTGTGGATGGGCGGCACGGCGGTGCGGGCGCAGGTGGACGCGCTGACGCCCGGCGGGACGATCACCGCGGGGACCGAGTTCACGGTGACACTCACCGACGACAACGGTCGGCAAGCCGCGATCAGCGCGCTGGCGGGCGGAACCACGGTGGCGGCGGCCTGCGCGGCGATCGCGGACGCCATCAACGCCGCGGCGGACCCGCTCTTCCGCAAGGTGGCGGCGAGCGACGAGGAAACGCATGTCGTGCTGGCCGCGGTGACGCCGGGCGTGCCGTTCACGTGCGCCGTCTCCACGTCGGCGCCCGCAACGTTCGTCCGCGCGGCAATGGTCCCCAACGCAGGTCCCAACGACTACGGCGTCCCGCAGAACTGGAGCCTGGGCCATGTGCCGACGACGGGCGAGCACGTCGAGAAGCCGCCGGGGACGCCGGCGATGAAATATGGGCTCGACCAGTCCGGGGTTTCGATTGGCGCGTTCATCCGCCACGCCGGGGACATCGGAGAAATCGGTCGAGAGGAAGATGGGCTGCTGCACTACCTCCGTGTCAAGCCGACGGCCCTGACGGTTCGCGGCCTCGGCGGCCTGGTCGCCGTGGATTGCGGCGCGCAGGCGATCGTGCCGTTGGTTGACCACGGGGGCAGCCCGGCGGCGAATCGCGCCTGCGCGGTGTACCTGCTGGGCACGGCGCTCGGCGGCCTCACCGTGCAGGGCGGCTACGTCGGCTTCGCCGCCTGGGCTGGAGATATCGGCGCCGTGAGCGGCCGAATCAGCGTCGCTGGTGACGCGCACGTCATGATCGGAGCGGGAGCCAGCGCGATCGGCGTCCAACTGGAGCAGCTCGGCGGCGAGGTGCACGCGCACTGCTCGGTGCCGACGATCAGCGTGAGGGGTAGGAGCACGGTCTTCAGGCAAATCAAAGGCGCGTGGACGACGGCGGACGCCGAGAATGGTGCCGTCCTCTTCACGCCGGCCGCGGACGCGAGCTATCAGACGACCCGGCTGCACTCAGGCGCGCGGGTCGACAATCGCGATAATGCCCTCCCGAAAACATTCGTCACCACGGCGCTCGGATGGGGTTGCGCGATCATCGATCCCGCCAAGGCGATCGAGTTCACCAATCAGCCGACCTGGCCGGAGGGCCGGTTCGCCTACGAAACTGGCGCGGGCACTTAAGCGGCCAACGGAGGGCTGCAGATGGCCGGCGCGGCGGATTTGCATGTACTCGCGGAAGCCGAGCGGCGCGTGGCGCGACGCGGCGGAGCGGTAGTCTACGCGCCAGGCGAGTTCGTGCGCGTGGGGCCCATGAGGGCCGGCGCCGGCGGAGCGGCGATCTTCTGGGCCAAGATTATGGGCGTCGGCAGCAACATGGTCATGGCGAAGTTCGCGGACGCGGACGGGAATGTGGACCCCGCGGCGGATGAGTTCCTGGTGCATGTCTACGCGACGGATGCCACGGGCGTGGCGTGGAGCCCGACGCTCGCGGACGCGAGCCCGAAACTGGTGGCGGGCCAGTACATCCAGATCGTCCAAATGCCCGCGTGCGGGGCGCAGCGGCCGGCCGGCTGGTGGCTGGTGGGGCCGCCGCTGGCGCTGACCTGCGTCCCCCTCGGCGACGATGATGGGGGTCTGGCATGGTTGCTCGCGAACATCTCGGCGCTGCGGGCACTGGTGCAGGAGAGTTAATGATGTCGCTCGTGCGGCGCTGCGGGGAAAGCCAGTTCAGCTTGCAACGGTGCGGGCCGAGCGACTATCGCAGGGTTCCATGTATGCCCGTCACGGCGGTAGGTGTGGCTCTACGGTTGCCGCACTGGAAGGCCATCACAACGCTGTGCGAGGCCACGGAATGCCCGCCGAATGGATCGATCTCTGTGGGCTTTAGTAGCGCCACGATAATATATGCGCGCATCGGCTTGCGCCCAAGTTGCGTGACATATGCGCAGCTATATGAATCGATACTCGGGCAGCAAGTGATCGTGAGCGTGCCCGGCGGGCAGTACTTATACACATGGCCGGAGGCGATCACTCATATGAGGATCATTGAGCGATGGGAGGGTTCTGAACGGTGGTTATGGTTTGTTGCGGATGCGTACCTGTGCATAGCGAACGTCAATCGTGACAGGCTACGCAGTTATCAAGTGATGTCCACGGAGTGTTGCGGCGCACCCAACCCATACCCCCCACCGCCATGCCTGCCGAAAGGCTGGGTCTATCGCAACTGTACAAATATGTCGCACCTCGCCTACAAGCCACCGTTCGGGCTCACATACACGGGTGGCGAGCCGTGGGACTATGGATCGGTAATCGGCCAGGGCCTTATGGATTTTGCGCGCGTAACGTACCGACTCAAGGTGCGCACCGATACCCCGATCGGAATCGTGAGCACCTACAGATGGAGGGCATTTGGACTCTGGGCCACTGCTCAGCCAGAGGTACGCGCCGAATGGGAATTTCCGCCGGTACAGGTGCATTGGGAGGGCACGCGCTACGACTGCGAAGATTATAACACGTTCTACTTGACCATCGAATCACTCCCAACCACGCAACGAATCGTTGGTAAGACTGATGTATGGTTGGACTTCTCTTGTGAACACAGCAGTACGGTGTTTGGTAAGACATCCAATAACTGTTGCTCAAATGTCGGCGTAAATGGCACTGTCCATATGGGACTGCTTCAGGACTTTTGCCAAGCGGCGCGATTGGTTGAGCTGCCGTGGTTGTAGAGCGGTGTAAAATCAGGAACTTCGTGAGTTGTGAAATATGTCGCAGCTATGTTGTTGTTCGCGAGTTCCTGCGACGGCAGGGAGTGGTTGCGGTGACCGACTTCCCCTGTCCGCGCGGCCTGCCAATTCAGCCCGAGTCTGGCGCCTCAGTTGACGACTTCGCCCCGTGCGATGGCTGCCCGCACCACGTGCTCGTGCCGCCGAACCGGGCCGACGCCTGCGCTCTCATGGGCGGCACGCCCTGCGCGCTCAACGCGCGGCTGCGCGACGGCGGCCCGTGGCCGATCGGCTGTCGCCGGGCGGTCGCGACGGTGCCGCAGTTGTTGCCGACGACGGATTCGGCGTTGAAGCCTGAAATCGCGGGGCCACGCGGCGGCTGTTGTGGGGCCGCGCGGTCGGGGCCTAGCGGTGACCAAGGCCCCCCATTCGCCGGCGCGGGCGGCGCTGCGGGCGCTCGCGGCCCAGGACTGTTTGGTAGGAGTTTGGTCTTACGGCCCGTGAAATGGCAGACGTGATGTTAAACTGGGTAAGCTCGATCGGGAGCCCGTAAAAGCGCCTTCGAGCGGCGTTCAAGCTGAGATTGGCTTATCATCTTAGACGGCAAATCCGCCGTTGATATGGTGGGTTTGCCGTCATTTCGTCGGCCACTTTTCGGTTCTGTACGCCACTTTTCGCTGCGCGGACCAGCGCGCCAAGAGGCGGAACGCGAAAACGCCAGAATACGTCCGAAAATCCGCCAAAAAAACTTGCGTCCTGTGGCAACTGGTGGTATTCTATCCCTACCGGAATAAGTCAAGTGGCAGCAAGTGGCGGACACGGCTGGCGGGCAGATGTTTCTGGCGGGCACCTACGAACTGACTGTCGACGCGAAGAACCGCCTGTCGGTTCCCTTCGGAATCCGCCGCAAGCTCTCCGAGGATCGCGACGGACAAGCCTTCTACGTGTTGCCGGGTCGTCGCCCGGGAACGCTGGCCCTGTACCCGGAGAAGTACTACGAGCGTCTGCGGGGCGACTTGCCCCCGGACGACAGCTTGTCCGACGCGGCGTACGAGTATCGCCAGTTCGAGTACTCGCAGAGTGCGTTGCTCGAGCCCGACGGGCAGGGGCGGGTGCTCATCCCGGAACGCTTGCTCAAGCGGGCCGGGCTGGACAAGGACGTCGTGCTGATCGCCGTGCGGGACCACCTGGAGCTGTGGCGACGGGCGGACTTCGAGGAGTTCGAGCGGCGTCAGTGGCAGGACTACCCGCAGCAGCGCGCGCGGGCGATGGCGGAAATGAAGGAACTCGCGGCCCGGTGCGAGGCCGGGAGCGATGACGATAGCCGTAGCGACGGCTGAACGAACGTTGGTGCGGTTGGGTTTCGTGACCTTGGGTTGCGGTCAGGACTGGCGCGGCTGACCCGGCAACCCGCCGATGTGTGGACGGCGCGAGCGATCCTCGCCGTGGGTAGCGAGGATTGATGGAGCAGGGAAGCGTCGCGCCCCCACGGGGCAGTCGTACGGGACTGTCCACCTTGGGGCCGTCCGCAGGCCAGGGAGGGCACGCGGCGGCCATCGTTCTCACTGCCGGTCCGCAGCGAGTGGAAGCACGGTACCCGGTGGTGGGCACCATGTCCAGTGGTAACTCCCCTGGTCAGCCCGAGACGGTCTGCGCGCCGCCGGCGTGTGGAAAGCCGACGTGGTCTTGGTGCCGCACGAACATCGGCCGGTGTTGTTGGACGCGGTGGTCCGCCTGCTCGCGCCAACGCCGGGGCAGGTGGTCCTGGACGGGACCGTGGGGCTGGGCGGACACGCGGCGGCGCTGTGGCCGCTGACGCAGCCCGGCGGACGGTACATCGGACTGGACCTGGATGAAGCCATGCTGGCAGAGGCGCGAGCACGGCTGGCGGCGGTGGGGGGGAGTGGGCTGTCGCTGTATCAGGCCAATTTCGCTGACTTCCCTGAAGTGCTGGCGCGGGAAGGGCTGACGGCCGTTGACCACGTGCTGCTGGACCTCGGCGTGAACTCGGCCCAGTTGGCGGACGCCGGGCGGGGCTTCTCGTTCGAACGCGACGGGCCCCTCGACATGCGGTTTGATCTGCGGGCGGAGCGGTGCGCGCTGGACTTGGTAAACCGTTTGTCGGAGCGGGAGCTGTCCGACCTGTTCTACGAGAACGCGCAGGAGTCCAACAGCCGGCGGATTGCCCGGCGAATCTGCCAGGTGCGTCACGAGGGCCGGATCACCACGACGCTGGCGCTGGCCCGAGCGGTGGCGTCGGCCATGCCCGGGTCGGGCCGCCCCGGGCGACTGCACCCGGCCACGCGCGTTTTTCAGGCCCTCCGCATCGCGGTCAACGACGAGTTGGGCAACTTGGGGCGGTTTCTCACGCAGGTGGTGGCGCACCTGCGAGCGGGAGGTCGCCTGGCGGTCATCAGCTTCCACAGTCTGGAAGACGGGATCGTGAAGCAGTTTCTGCGGTCGCAGCGGGCCGCCGGCCGGATGGAGGAGATCACCCGTCGGCCGGTGGTCGCGGAGGCCGGTGAGCGGGAGAGCAACCCGCAGAGCCGCAGCGCGAAGTTGCGGGTCGCGCAGCGCGTGGAACAGGGAAGTTCATGCGGAGCGTCGTCATGACCACGTGGGCACAATTGCCGAGCGCGCCGATCTCTCTGCTCGTGCGGAGGCCGGCGCCCCGCTCGCGCGAGACCTCTTCTGAAACGTCGTTGAGCAGGCCGGCACGCAAGGAGGCGGCGATGGCGCTGAACGTCAAGGCGGCGATGCTGCTGTGCATGGGTTTCATCGGAGCCATCTCCTGGGTGGCCAACCAGGTCGAGCTGCCGCGCGTCGGCGTGACCTCGCCGCTCACGGTCGGCGCGCCGGTCGATTTCACGCGGACGTTGGGGGCGGCCGCGACACTCACCCAGGGTGACGTGGACCGCCGGGCCGCCTGGGCACGGCGCTTCGAGCGGCCCAACGCGCTGGACACGCAGGCCGCGACGAACCGGGCCGGGGACGTTGCGCTGGCGGTGTGGTCCCCCGAGGCGCCGGTGGCCGAGCGGTTGCCGGCGGCGACGCTTCCGCCCCTGGTGGGGACGGAGCTGGGCGAGGGCTTGGCGGCGGTGGAACCGGGCGGCTCGTCGGGGGACGACCCGGTGTCAATGGAAATCGCGGCGGACACGGGTGTTATGGGAAGCACGCCGCCGGTTTCGCAGGGCCAGCCTGTGCGTTCGTACCGCGTGGCGCGGGGTGACACGCTGACCGGCATTGCCCGGCGGCATTGGAAGTCGGATGATCGGCGCTTCGTTGCGGCGCTCGTGACCGCCAATCCGCACCTGGCGGACCGCAAGGGCGGCCGGATTCTCGTGGGGGAGGAGTTGCGGATTCCAGAGTTGGCGGCGACTGCGGGAAGCCTCCCGGCGTCGGAAACGAGCGGGGCAGCCCCAATCCCCGCGACGGGCCGCGAGCAGTGGTATACGATACGGCGCAACGACACGTTGGCCGACATCGCGCAGCGGTTTCTGAACGACAGCGGCCGGTGGCGTGAAATCGCGGAGCTGAACGGCCTGAAACCGCACAAGATCGTGCCCGGCACGCGGATCAAGCTGCCGCGGGTGATCCGGCTGGCGCGCGGCTAGCCGGGCGGCGGGGACGGTCGGCCCGGCGCCGCGACAGGAGCGGACATGACGGTGTTCCGCATGACGGTCGTTCTGGCCGGCGGATTGGTGCTGCTGCTGGCGGTGGTGGTCCTGCGGGCCGAGACGACCCGCCTGCACTATGAGGTGTCGCGGTGCGAGCGGCAGGCGGAGTCGCTGCGCCAGCAGCTTCTTGAAGCGGAGCTGGAGTTGGCGCGTTTGAAGAACCCGGTTCGCCTGCGGCAGCGGATGCAGGAAGCGGTCAGCCGGCTGGTCGAGGAGCCGGCGGCGGAGTCGCCGGCGCGCCCGGCGCCTTCACCGGCACCGGCCCGCAAGCGCGAGCGCCGCTGAATCAGAGTGCGCGAACCCGCGCCGCGGGTCGTAGGGCAAGGCTCCGCCTTGCCGCAGTCGCAAGGCAGAGCCTTGCGGTACGGGTGGCGCGACATTGCGCACGGTGGCTTGGTCTGGGGACGCGAGTTGTGTCGGAGCGCTCGGGCGCGGCACGGGCGTAACCGGGGAACGGAGGCACGGGGCATGCGCGGCGGCATGGTCTTGTCGGCGGCGGTCGCGGTGTTGCTGGCCGGGGGAGCGACACGCCTGGCCTACATTCAGGTGCGGCAGGGGGAAGCCTTGCGGGAACGAGCGGAGCGACAACAGCGCGTGACGCGGGTGATTCCGGCACGCCGCGGCGAAATCCTGGACACGCGCGGCCGCGTCCTGGCCGGGACGGTCCGGCGGCCGTCGGTGTTCGTGGACCCGTACCTGGTCAGCGACACTCGGTTCGCCGCCTACAGCGTGGCGCCGGTGCTGGGTCTGTCGGCGGCCGAGTTGCAGCAGCAGCTCGACGCCTGGCAAGCGGACGACCTCCGTTTCGTCTGGCTGAAGCGGCGGGTTTCGGACGAGGTGGCGGCGGCGGTCCGGA
>CAYWYJ010000006.1:0-61159 GCA_964462635.1 uncultured Planctomycetales bacterium | reverse complement strand
TCAAGCCGTTCCGCAAGAACGTGACGGCCAAGTGCTACGGCGGCGACGTGACGCGGAAGCGGAAGCTGCTGGAGAAGCAGAAGGAGGGCAAGAAGCGGATGAAGACCATCGGGCGGGTGGACATTCCCCAGAAGGCGTTCATGACGGTGCTCGAGCCGGAGGAGTGAGCCGGCGGCGGCGGGGGTTCGGCGAGAGGCGAGGATCGCTCGGCCCGGGGGGCTCGACTCTCCCCCAACGCCTCCTCGCCACAGCGAGTCGCCGCGGCGACCTGAGAGGGAGGGGGGGCCGGACAACGGCTACACCACATCCCGTGCAGATTCGCTACGTCGCCCGATTGGCGCGCTTGCGCTCCACTTCCTTCAGGTACCGCTTGCGCAGCCGCAGCGCCGTCGGCGTGACTTCCACCAGCTCGTCGGCCTCGATGAACTCCAGCGCGATCTCGAGCGTCAGCTCGCGCGGCGGCTTGAGCACCACCGTCTTGTCGGCCGACGCGGCGCGGATGTTGGTCAGCTTCTTGCCGCGGCAGATGTTCACCGGGATGTCGTTCTCGCGGCAGTGCTCGCCGACCACCTGGCCCTCGTAGACCGGGTCGCCCGGGGCCACGAAGAAGTCGCCGCGGTCCTTGAGCTGATCGAGGGCATATGCCGTCACCTGGCCGCCTTCGCTGGCGACCAGGACGCCGTTGGTGCGGCCGGGGATGGCCCCGCGCAGGAACTCGTATTCGTGGAAGTTGTGGTGCATGACAATCGTCCCGTACGTGGCGTTGAGCAACCGCGTGCGCAGCCCGATCAGACCGCGCGACGGGACGAGAAACTCCAGATACGTTCGGCCGCCGCGGGCTTCCATCTTCCGGCAGACGCCGCGGCGGTGGCCCATGTGTTCCATGACCGGCCCGACGTGCTCGGTGGGGACATCGACGACGCACAGCTCGATGGGCTCGGTCTTGCGGCCGGCGGATTCCCGGTAGATCACCCGCGGCTTGCCCACCGCCAACTCGTATCCCTCGCGGCGCATGTTCTCGACCAGGATGGACAAGTGCAGCAGCCCGCGACCGGCGACGTGGAACTCCTCCGGCGTGTGGCCGGGCGCGATGCGCAAGGCGACGTTGTGCTGCTTCTCGCGGACGAGCCGGTCCCAGATGTGGCGGCTGGTGAGGAACTTGCCCGCGCGGCCCGCGAACGGGGAGTCGTTCACGCGGAAAGTCATGTGCAGCGTCGGTTCCTCGATCGCGATGAGGGGGAGCGGACGAGGGTCCTGTGGGTCCGCGAGCGTGTCGCCAATGTCCACGGATTCCAGCCCGACGACCGCGCAGAGGTCGCCGGCCGCCACCTCCTCCACCGGCCGCCGGCCCAGCCCGTCGAAGAGGTGCAACTCGCGGATGCGTTCGTCCTGGCGCGAACCGTCGCGGTGCAGCACCGCGACGGTGTGGCCCGCGCGGACCGTGCCGGCGTACACGCGGCCGACGCCGATGCGCCCCACGTAGTCGCTGTAATCGAGGGCGGCGATCAGCATCTGGAGCGGGGCCGCCGGATCGCCCTTGGGCGGCGGCACGTGCGCGAGAATGGCGTCAAACAGCGCGCGCACGCTGTCGGTCCGGTCGTCCGGATCGAGCGTGGCGTAGCCCTCGGTGGCCGAAGTGTACACGGTGGGGAAATCGAGCTCGCTCTCGCCGACGCCCAACTCGATGAAGAGGTCGAGTACCTCGTCGCGCACGTCCCGGCAGCGGGCGCCCGGCCGGTCGATCTTGTTGATGACGACGATGGGCCGCAGGCCGTACTCCAGCGCCTTGCGCAGGACGAAGGTGGTCTGGGGCATGGGGCCCTCGAAGGCGTCCACGAGCAGGAGACAGCCGTCGGCCATCGTGAGCACGCGCTCGACCTCCCCGCCGAAGTCGGCGTGGCCGGGCGTGTCGATGAGGTTGATCCGGGTGTCGTGGTAGGTGATGGCGATGTTCTTGGCGAGGATGGTGATGCCGCGTTCGCGTTCCAGGTCGTTGGAGTCGAGGATGCGCTCGCCCTTGAGCTGGCCGGCGCGGAACTGGCCGCTCTGGCGCAGGAGCTGGTCCACGAGGGTGGTCTTTCCATGATCGACGTGCGCGATGATCGCGACGTTGCGAATCCGGGGTTGCGTTTCACTCATGCGGGTGGGTCGCCTTGCACTGAGGCCCGCTGCGTCCCCCGTCAGCACATGATCCAGCCCAGAAGCGGTGGTGGCAACCGCCCGAAGGGCGGTCGCCGAGCCGGAAACCGATGAGCCCCGCTGGCTCGGCACACATGTCGCCGAAGGCGCGCATGATGGTGCAGGAGCCGCAGGAGTAGCCCAGCGTGACCTGCCCCCGCTTCCTGGGCCTGTTGCTATGCGTGCGGGGTTCGGATAGGTGCTCCTGGAGGGAGGGGGACGGCCGTCAGCGGGCGTGTTCACGCAGTTGCTTCAGGAAGCCGTTGAGCAGCGGCCGGGGGACCTTCGCCAGGCGCGCGGGGGGCAGTTCGTCCATCGTGATCCGCTGCACGCACTCCGCCGCCAGCTCCCAGTTGGCGTGAATGTCCTCGGCGATCTTCTCGGCGTCCGGCAGCCGCCCCTCGGACATCGCCACCACGTAGTCCACGATGAGGAGCTCCATGTCGTGCGTGAGCCGGGCGTCCCCCAGCGGCTCCAGGGGCAACCCCCGTTCCGGGGGTTCGGGGGGCACGTCCGCGTGCTCCGCCTGCAACGCGCGCGTCAGGGCCCGCGTCTCCTCCTCCAACCGGCGCTTCTCCTGCTCGGCCGTCTCATCGACGGGGGCCAGGCGCAGCGGTTCAAGCTCCTCGGGGGGCGTCGGGATGTAGACCGACTGGTGGCAGTGCGGGCACTTGCCCCGCTTGCCCGCGTGCTCGCGCGCCGTCTTGACTTGCTTGCCGCAGTGCTCGCAGTGGAACTGAATCGTCATCGCCAACCCTCGTCGGTCCGCGTCACTCCATTATCACGCGCGCCGGGCCGCCCGCAAGCTCACGCCGGCGGCCGCTCCCGCCCGCGCGGGCGAAACCATAGGCGTACCGGGACCTCCTTGAACGGCGTCCGTTCCCGGAGCCGGTTCAGGAGGAACCGGCGGTAGTCCTCCCGCACCAGACGCGGCTGGTTGCAGAAGAGGACGATCGTCGGCGGGGCGACGGCGACCTGCGTGGCGTAGTAGATCTTGAGGGGTTTGGTGCCGCGCTTGGGACTGGGGCCGCGCAAGGCGAGAATCTCTTGCAGCACCTCGTTCAGACCGGCGGTCGGTAGCCGAATGTTGGCCTGGGCGTGCAGCGACAGGGCGACGTCCACCGCGCCCTGGACGTTCTCGCCGGTGCGGGCCGCCAGGAAGACCACGGGCGCGAAGTTCAGCGCCGGCAGCACGCGCGTCAGGTACTCGCCGAACTCCGCCGCTGTCGCTTTGTCACGGGCCAGGTCCCACTTCGTCACGGCCAGGACCACCGGCTTGTATTCCTCCAGTACGGCCGCCGCCAGCTTCAAGTCCACTTCCGCCACGGGGACCAGGGATTCGATCAACAGCAGGACGACGTCGGCCCGGCGGATGGACTTCAGGGCCCGCGTGTGCGAATAGAAGTCGATGTCGTTCATGCTCGACTTCTTCCGCACGCCCGCGGTGTCAATCGCCACGAACGAACGTCCGTCGCGCTCGAAGCGGACATCGACCGCGTCCCGCGTGGTACCGGGAATCTCGCTGACGATCATCCGCTCCTCGCCGGCCAGGGCGTTGACCAGCGTGCTCTTGCCGGCGTTGCGCTTGCCGACGATGGCGAGCTTCATCACGGGCGCGGCCGGCCCCTCCATTGCCGCGGCATCGCCCAGCAGCTCCACCACACGGTCCAGCAGTTCCGTCCGCCCGCCGCCGTGCAGGGCCGACGTGCAGATCGGCGGGCCGTGACCGAGGCGGATGAACGCAGCCGCCTGGGGCTCGTGCCGCGGGTCGTCCACCTTGTTGGCGACAACGACCACCGGCTTGTCGGTCTGTCGCAGCCGCTGGGCGACCTCCACGTCGAGCGCGGTCGGGTCCGCCGAGGCATCGACGACGAACAGGATCACCGTCGCCCGTTCGATGGCGAAGCGAATCTGCTCCTCGACCTGGGCCTCCAGGTGATCGTCGTCCACCAGCCCGATGCCGCCGGTGTCCACCAGCTCGAAATACCGCTCGTTGTGCCGGACGAGCACGCTGACGCGGTCGCGCGTGATCCCGGCCCGCGGATCGACGATGCTGACGCGGGCGCGGCGCAGGGCGTTCAGCAGCGAGCTCTTGCCCACGTTCGGGCGACCGACGATGACGACCAGCGGCAGCGCCATGTGCCGGATCATACGGGGAGCCGCGCAGCCGCGGCAAACCGCCCTCGCTTGGCCCGCCGTCCGGCCACCGGTAGCATCGGGCCATGTTCGCGGACGACGCACGCGACGCGCTGTCAAACGACCGGTCACGTCGCCGCGGCCGGACGCTGGCCGCGCTGGCGGTCGTGGTCGTGATCGGCGCCGCGCTGCGACTGCCGGGGCTGACGTCGGCCCCTCCGGGGTTGAATCAGGACGAGGCGTGCAACGCGTGGAATGCGTGGTGCCTGCTGAAGACCGGCCGGGACCAGTGGGGTGAGCGGTGGCCCGTGTTCTGCATGCGGGCGATGGGTGAGTATCGCAGCACGCTCTACGCCTACGTCCTGATTCCGTTCCAGGCCGTCGGCGGCCTCAACGTCTGGACCACGCGCTTGCCGGCCGCGGTTGCCGGCGTGGCGACCATCGTCGTGCTCTATGCCCTCGCGGCGCGGTTGTTCGGACGCGGGGTCGGCCTGGCGGCCGCCGCCCTGCTCGCCGTCAACCCCACGCACATCCAGATGAGCCGGTGGGGGCACGAGGCGTCGCTGACTCCGCTGCTCACCGCGCTGCCGCTGCTGGCCCTGGTGTGGGCGGGGCTGCCACCGGGCGAGTCGCCGTCGCCGTCGCGAGCTGGGCGGGCCGCCGTGGCCGGGCTGGTCGCGGGACTCGTCTGCTACGGCTACCCGGCGGTGCGTCTGTTCGTGCCGGCGCTGCTGGTGGGACTGGTGGTTGTCACGGGGCGGCGGTGGCCGGGGCTGCTCTCTGGCCATTCACAGCCGCGCGGCGCGGAACGGGAGGGCGAGGCTCCTGCCGAGCCGCAGGGCACGGAAGGGGAGGGCGAGTCTCCCGGCGAGCCGCGGCTCGGCGGGAGCCTCGCCCTCCTGAGCGGTCGGGGCACGGATGCTCGCTCCGCCGCCCGACGTGGGATCGTTGCGACGGCGGCGTGGCTGGTGATGTTCGCGGCCACTTTCGGTCCCCTGGCGTACAAGCACATCACGGAGCCGGAGCGGATCGGTCGGCGCGGCTGGATGACGCGGCTGTGGGAACCGACCGACGGGGTGGCCACGCGCTTCCAGCGTGTCGCCATGCGCTACGCCGGTCACTTCGGCCCGCACTTCCTGTTGGTCCGCGGCGACGTGGACGAAATCGCCTGGTCCGCCGGCACGGGTTTCATGCCGTGGTACTCCCTGCCCCTGCTGGCGGTGGGACTGGTGGTCAGCGTGCGGCGCTGGCGCGAGTCGCCGGCGGCCCGGGTGCTGCTCGTCGCCGTGGCGCTCTACCCCGTCGCCGATTGCCTGAACTGGCATCACAGTCTGCACGCGCTGCGCAGTTCGGCGGGACTGTGGGCGCTGGTGCTGCTGGCCGCCATTGGGCTGACCGGCGCCGCCGGCGCCCTGGTCCGTCGGGGCCTGCTCGGCTGGACGACGGCGGCGGCGGCGGCCTGGGGCGGGCCGACCGCCTGGGAAACGGGGGCGTTTCTGTACCAGTACTTCGCCACGCGGCCGCACCAGACCACGGTCTATCACGGCCACCATGTGGACCTGATGGAAGCGTGCGCGTGGCTGCGGCCGAGGCTGGATGCGACGGACGCGGTCGTCTGTACCGAGGCGGACTTCAACAAGCCGTACCTGGTCGTGCTCGTCGCGCTGCAATATGACCCCGCGCGCTGGTTCGGCGAACCCCGCGAGTACGTGCCCGACGGAGCGTGGGACCGGTGCGTCCGCTTCGGCAAGTTCCATTTCTTGCACCAGGCGGAGCGCGACGGGCTGCTGTCCGCGCTGCGGGACAACGGCCGCGACGACCACGTCTTCCTCATTCTGCGGCCGCGCGAACGCCCGCTGGGGACGGCCACAGCGCAATTCACTCGTCAGGACGGAGAGGTCGTGCTGACGGTGTGGGAGGCGCGGCTGTAGGCGGGCGTGCTTGGCGGGTGAAGGTACGCCTGTATTCGCCGAAGTGGCATGGGCTCGCCGCAACGTAGGTCGATTCCGGGCGTGAACTTCGACCCTCCCCCAACCCCTCCCTGAGAGGGAGGGGGGTATGCCGTGCCGCCCACTTACTGGAACCGTGCGAGGAGCCGCTGGCACGCCTTGACGCCGACGATTTCGTCGGGGTCGGGGCCTTCGTATTCGATGCCGACCCATTCGCGGTAACCCGCGTCCAACACGATCCGCATCATGCGCGCGTAATCGGTGTGCTTCTCGTTCCCCTCCGCGTCGAACTCGTGGCACTTCGCGCTGACCGCCTTGGCGTGCGGCATCATCCGCCGCACCGCCTCGTAGCGGTCAGCCGTCGGCGGGAAGTTGCCGAAGTCCGGCAGTGTGCCCAGGCGCGGATCGTTCACTTTCTGAAGGACGGCCAGCAGGGAGTCCGCGTCGGACGACAGCCCGCCGTGGTTCTCGATCAGGACGTTCAGGTTGTCCGGCCGCGCCAGCTCGACCAGCTCCGCGAAGCTCTCGGCGCAGCGGTTGATCGCGTCGGCGTCGCCGGGCTCGCCGCGGCCGGTGTTGCAGCGGATCGAGTGACACCCCAGGACGGCGGCGACGTCGAGCCACTTGCGGTGGTTGCGCACGGCCTGGCGGCGCTCGGCGTGGTCCGGGTGCGACAGGTCGCCTTCGCCGTCGCACATGATGAGCAGGACCTTCACGTCGTGATCGGCGGCCCGCTTCTGCAACTCGCGGCAGTAGGAGTACTGCGGACTGGGGAAAAACGTGTTGACCAGCTCCAGCCCGCCGATGTCGAACTCCTGGCGGCACAGTTCCGGCATGTCGATCTGCTTGAGCCGGCCCGCGAAGAACATGCGATGCACGGACCACGCCGCCAGCGACACGCGGAACCGCGGCGCGGGTCGGGTCTCTTGTGGCCTTGCGGCCGCCAGCAGTCCCGGCGTCAGGGCCAGCCCGCCGGCCACCTGCAACCCCCGTGAAAGCAACGTTCGGCGTGAAAGACGCTTCGCCCGCATGTGAGATCCTCGACCGCTCGGCTGTCGCCCGGGCGGCGGCACGTTGGCCCGCTCGGCGACGAACGGCGCCGCCATTATGCGCGAAAACCGGGCCGCCCGCGGTCTCCTCGTTTGTCTATTCGGCCGGCGGCTTGCCATTGTCCGCGGGGCGGGCCGCCAACAGGCCCCGGGCAAAGGCGGCCAGTTCCGCCAGAGAGTGCCCGACGAACACGTTGTCGGCGCGCGGCAAGGTCAGCGTCGCGTGTTTCTGCCCTCCCACCGCGAGCTTCACGCCCCGCGCCCCAAGCCGGGCGGCCAGCTCGCTGATTCCGCGCTCCAGCTCGGCGGGGTTGGGCACATAGGTCAGGCTGATCCACACCAGGAGCACGCGCTGCTGCTCGGCGGCGGTGGCCAGTGCGTCAAACGGCGTCTGCGGCCCGAGGTTGAAGGCGCGGAAGCCCTCGGCAGTTAGAACTGTTGCCGCCAGGAGGGACGGCAGCGCGTACGTGTCTCCCGGCAGGGCGCCCCCGATGGCGATCGGCCCGGCGTCGTTCGTCGCAATCGCCAGACGGAGCTGGCGGACCGCCTCGATGCATATGTCGGTCGCGCGGTGCTCGATGAAAATGCCCGTGGGGTCGTGCTCCCACAGTTCCCCCAGACGCCGCATCGCGTTACGGATTGGCCCGTCAGCGATAGCCGCGACACCGTCGCCGGACAGGTACAGCGACATGATTAGCCCGCGGGCCCGCGGCGCGTCGCCGACACTCAGGTAGTTAAATAGCATCTCCTCCGGGGTGTCCCCCCGCGTCAGGTCGGCCTGGATGGTCCCCATGTCCGGTAG
Organism: uncultured Planctomycetales bacterium; assembly: GCA_964462635.1. GTDB lineage: Bacteria > Planctomycetota > Phycisphaerae > UBA1845 > Fen-1342 > JBFMAI01. The sequence goes on along the minus strand of CAYWYJ010000006.1, from coordinate 53,045 downwards.
TCCGAGGATGTCGGGTCGGACGACGGGCGAACCCGTCTCGCGGATGAAGCGAACCGCTTCGGCGATGTGAATGCGACGGTGTCCCCCGGCCGTTCGGGACACGCGAACCTTTCCAGTGTCCGCCCAACGTTTGAGCGAGGATTCGCTGACGCCGATGGCGTCGGCCAGCTCCTTGGGCGATAGGATCGGTTTCATGTGGGGGCTCCAGGATTAAAGTCCTCTTGTTACGGCATTTATGCGAGCGGCGCTGCCGGTGCGCTCATGTTCGCTCTGTGCCGACCGTTTTAGTCGATTATAACGTCCCGTGCAGAATCGTGCAAAACGTGCACGATGAAGAAATATCGTAAGCGACTGTGTTGAAGAACTTTACGAGAATACTGCCGCATAGCATGATTTGACTTCCACGTGATCTTGGGAAATACTACTGAGTGAAATGAACGAGTTGAGCGGAAATAAGGTCAATGCCATGACGACGACAGCGTACGTGCCCGAGGCGCTAGTGCTAGCCGCTCCCGGAGCCGGCGGGCTACGAACTACCCGGTTTCCGGACCGCAGACGCACCGTCGACCTCGATCGAATTGAGCGGGCGGTGCGGGAAATCCTGCTGGCGATCGGCGAGAACCCGGATCGGGATGGCCTCCTCGTCACGCCCGCGCGCGTGGCCCGTGCGTACCGGGACCTCTTCGCCGGTTTGCGGCAGGACCCCGCCGCCCCGCTAGGAACCGTGTTTAGGGAAGCCACCGAAGGCGATGAGATCGTGCGGGGCATCGAGTTCTTCAGCGTTTGCGAGCACCACCTGCTGCCGTTCTTCGGGCAGGCGCATGTGGCGTATCGGCCGGCGGGCGGTCGCGTGGTCGGTCTGTCCAAGTTGGCGCGGACCGTCGAGGTGTTCGCCAGGCGACCGCAGGTGCAGGAGCGGCTGACGGGGCAGGTTGCCGACGCGTTGATGAGGCACCTGCGACCCGCCGGCGCCCTGGTGGTCGTCGAGGCGCAGCACATGTGCATGGCGATGCGGGGCGTGGGCAAGACGGGCAGCACGACGTTGACGACGGCGGCCCGCGGCGCGTTCGAAACAGATGCCGCCGCTCGAAATGAGATTCTGAGGCTCTTGGGTCGGTCCTGAAGGGCCGAGAAGTGGCGCGGCGCGTGGGCGTCGCGTCCGGTTGTGAAGGTGTCGGGCAAACGGGCGGGATTGGAGATCGAAGATGAAGGCAGTGAATGTGAAGTTGAACTGGGTGTGTGGGTTGATCGTGGCGGCGACTGGCACGGTTTTGGCCGCGGCGCAGTGTGGCGACACGCCGAAGGCCACGGCGGCCCGCGGGACGAGTGGGGGAATCCTGGAGGTCGCCGCGTCGGCCGGGTCGTTCAAGACGCTCCTGGCGGCGATTGACGCGGCCGGGTTGAAGAGCGCTCTGCTGGGTGACGGGCCGTTCACGGTGTTTGCGCCGACGGACGAGGCTTTCGCCGCTCTGCCGGCGGGCACGCTGGACAATCTGCTCAAGCCCGAGAACAAGGAGCTCTTGCAGGGCATCCTTAAATACCACGTCGTGAGCGGCAAACTGACCGCCACGGACGTGAGCGGGCGGAGTGGGGCCGCGACGCTCAACGGGCAGCGCTTGCAGTTCGCGGCCAAGGACGGCGCGGTGCGCGTGGACAACGCCCGGGTGGTCAAGGCCGACGTGGGCGCGCGCAACGGCGTGATTCACGTGATTGACGCCGTGGTCCTGCCCAGCACCAAGAACATTGTCGAGACCGCCCAGGGCGCGGCGAAGTTCAGCACGCTGCTGACGGCCGCCACGAAGGCGGGGTTGGCGGACACGCTGGCCAACGGCGGCCCGCTGACCGTGTTCGCCCCGACCGACGAGGCGTTCGCCAAGCTGCCGGCCGGCACGCTGGAAAACCTGCTCAAGCCGGAGAACAAGGACCAGCTCGCCAGCATCCTGAAGTACCACGTCGTATCCGGCCGGGTGTACTCGACGGAGGCGCTGGCCGCAGGGAAGGCGAAGACGTTGCTCGGTCAGGAGATCGTGGTGGTGGCCGCCGGCGGCCAGGCGAAGGTGAACGGAGCGCGGCTGCTCCAGACGGACCTGGACGCCTCGAACGGTGTGATCCACGTGATCGATGAGGTCATTCTGCCGCAGTAGTACGTGATGATGGCGATCGGTATCCAGGCCATCGGCGTGATGTGACGAGGAGAAAGTCATGAAGACGATCGACGTAATTGCAGCGGTTCTGTTGGTGGTTGGCGGATTGAATTGGGGCCTGTGGGGCGTGCTGGAGTTCGACCTGGTGGCGACGCTGCTGGGTGGCAGCACGGCCCTGCTCGCCAAGGTGGTCTATGCCCTGGTCGGTCTGGCGGCGGTGTATCAGGCCGCGTCGGTCCGGGCGATCCAGCGGCGTTGGATGCTGACCCCGGCGGTGGCGTAACCTCCCAACGCCGGGTGTAGCCACGATGCGTATCACCCACGACGCCGAGTGCGTAACCGGCCTCGGCCCCTTCCGACCACCCACGGGCCCCGCCCGTGGGTGGCTCGTTGAGGGGGGTGGGGGCGACGACGGTGGCACAACCCCACAACGCGGACACGCAGAAACTGGAGTAACGAGCGCACCGTTCCCGCCGAGAAATGCGATCTCCCCCCAACCCCTCCCTGGAAGGGAGGGGAGTCGCCGGATAACCGCAGTGTGTAACATGACCGTCGCGTTGACGGTGGTCGCGCGGGCGGCGTACGCTGCGATCCGCCGGAGCCGGAGGCCGACGTGAGCATCCAGCGGTTCACGATGGAGACGCGGCTGCCCGTCCGGGCGGAGGAGGCGTTCACGTGGCACACGCGTGCCGGCGCCTTCGAGCGGCTGCTGCCGCCGTGGCAGCGCGTCGAGGTCGTCGAGCGGACCGGGGGCATCCGCGACGGCGACCGCGTGACGCTCCGCGTGCGGGTGGGGCCACTGTGGCTGCGCTGGACGCTGGAACACCGTGACTACATCGAGGGTCGCCAATTCCGCGATGTGCAGGTGTCGGGGCCGTTCCGCCGCTGGGAGCACACGCACGAGTTCGTCCCGGTCACGAGCAGCGAGTGCCTGCTGCGCGACGAGATTGAATGCGAGCTGCCGCTCGGCACGCTCGGCCGGTTCCTGGGCCGCGGCTTGAAACGCGACCTGGAACGCCTGTTCACGTATCGGCATCGGACCACGCGCGACGATCTTCGGCTTCACGCGGCCTATCGCGACCACCGTCGGCTCGTCGTGGCCGTGAGCGGCGCCGGCGGATTGATCGGGCGGGCCCTGGGTGCCCTGTTGACCACCGGCGGGCACCGGGTGGTGCGGCTGGTACGTCGCCCGGCGGCCATGCCCGACGAGGCCCAGTGGGACCCCCGTCGGGGCGTCCTCGATCGTGACCGGGTGGACCGGCTGGACGCGGTCGTACACTTGGCGGGCGAGAACATCGCGGCCGGGCGCTGGACGCAGCGGCGGCGTGTCGTCCTGCGGCAGAGTCGCGTCGAAAGCACGCGGTGCCTCTTGCGATCGTTGGCGGAGCTGCCGCAGCCGCCACGGGCGTTTCTGTGCGCGTCGGCCGTGGGCATCTACGGCGACCGGGATGACGAGACCCTGAGCGAAGACAACGTGCTGTGGAACGTGCGGGGTTTCCTGCCCGCCGTTTGCCGTGCGTGGGAGACGCAGGCTGCGGCGGCGGGTCGCATGGGCATGCGGTGGGTTGGCTTGCGTTTCGGGGTGGTGCTCTCGCCGGCGGGCGGGATGTTGGCGCGACTACTGCCGGTCTTCAAGATGGGACTGGCTGGGCCGGTGGGCAGCGGGCGGCAATACGTGAGCTGGATTTCGGTCGATGATGCGATCGGGGCGATCCACCACGCACTCGTGGACAAGCACCTGACCGGCCCGGTCAATGTCGTCGCCCCACACGCCGTCACGAATGCCGAGCTGACCCGCACGCTGGCGCGGGTGTTGCGGCGACCGGCGGTGCTGCGCGTGCCCGGGTGGGCGGCAAGATTCGCTTTCGGTCAAATGGCGGACGAGGCGCTGCTGCGCAGCACGCGGGCCGTGCCGAGCGTCCTGCTGCGGACGGGCTATCAATTCCGGCACCCACAACTGGACGACGCGTTGCGGCACTTGCTCGGGGCAGTAACGGAGTGACCCATGGCGCCGATCGCGGACGACACCGCGCCCGACCGGCCCGTCCTGGTGACCGGCGCCTCCGGTTACGTCGGTGGGCGACTGGTTCCACGGTTGTTGGCGGCCGGCTACCGCGTACGGTGTTTGGTCCGCTACGCGGCGAAGCTGCGTGGACGGTCCTGGGCCCCACACGCCGGCGTCACCCTGATTGAGGGTGACGTGGGCAACGTCGCGCTGTTGACCGAAGCCATGCACGGCTGCGGGGCAGGGTACTACCTGGTGCATTCGATGATGGCCGTCGGACCGGCCTATCGCAAGCGCGACCGCCAACTCGCCCGTGGTTTCGCGCACGCCGCCGAACTGTCCGGTCTGGAACGAATCATCTACCTCGGCGGACTGGGTGAAACCGGCCCGGACCTCAGCGAACACTTGACCTCGCGGCGCGAGACGGAAGCGGCCTTGGCGGCCGGTCCGGTGCCTGTCACTGTCCTGCGGGCCGCCATGATCATCGGGTCCGGCTCCGCGTCGTTCGAGATTTTGCGTTACCTGGTCGAACGACTGCCGATTATGCTCACACCGCGGTGGGTCGATACCGAGTGCCAACCCATCGCCATTGGTGACGTGCTCCGCTATCTCATGGCGTGCCTCACGACGCCCGCGACGGTCGGCCGCACGCTGGACATTGGCGGGCCGGAGGTGCTGACGTACCGGCAGCTCATGCAGGTGATGGCGAAGGCCCGCGGGCTGCGACCGCGTCTGATCATTCCCGTGCCGGTGCTGACGCCGCGTCTGAGCTCGCTGTGGATCCACCTTGTCACGCCGATTGATCGCCACATCGCGCGGCCGCTGGCGGAGGGGCTGCGGAACCGCGTCGTGTGCCGGAATGACGACGCCGTCCGACTCATGCCGGGGCCGCGACTGACGATTCGGGAGGCGATCGACGCGGCGCTCGGTCAGACCGCGCGCGGGGAGGTGGAGACGGCCTGGAGTGACGCCGGCCCATTGCCCGGCGACCCGGACTGGGCTGGCGGCACAGTCTTCACCGACCAACGCAGCACCGAGGTCGCAGCACCACCCCTTGCCGTTTACGACGCCGTCTGTGGCATCGGCGGCCGGCGCGGTTACTACGGTGGCGACTGGTTGTGGCGCTTGCGCGGCCGTTTGGATCGGCTCATCGGCGGACCGGGATTACGCCGGGGTCGCCGGCATCCCGATCGGTTGGCCCACGGCGAAGCACTGGATTTCTGGCGCGTGACCGACCTCCAGCCGGGTCGTCGATTGGAGCTGCGCGCGGAAATGAAACTGCCCGGTGTCGCCCAGCTCGAGTTTGACATCACGCCGTTGCTGGGCGGAACACACTGCCGGCTGACGCAGACCGCCCGTTTCAAGCCGCGCGGCCTGATGGGCTTGGCCTACTGGTACGCGGTCGTGCCACTGCACCATTTCGTGTTCGACAGCCTATTGTCCGGTATTCGGCGGACAGCCGAACGGCTGGCCGGCGTGCCGGCGGCCCCGCAACCGCGGACGGAGTGATCCATGCGGGTGCTCATGTGGTTTCGCAGCGACCTGCGGGCGGACGACAACCATGCCCTCCACCAGGCCGCGCGCGACGCCGACCGGGGCGTCGTGGCGGTTTTCGTCATCTCGGCGCGGCAGTGGCAGCAGCACGATTGGGCCGACATCAAGGTCGAGTTCCTGCTGCGCAATCTGGCGTGCCTGTCGGAGCGCCTGAAACGACTCAGTATCCCGCTGCGAATCCTCAGGTCTGCTGACAGAACCCGCCACGCGAGTGGCGGGACGCCTGGCCCCGCACTGGCGTGCGGGGTTCGGGTGGGCGCTCCCACCGCACACCGGTTCGCCGACGTGCCACCAGCCCTCTTGGCGTTAGCCCGCGAGACACGCTGCGACGCGCTGTATTTCAACCGCGAGTACGAGGCGAATGAGGCCCGGCGTGACGTGGCCGTGCAGCAGGCGTTCGAGCAGACCGGTCTCAGTGTGCGGACGTTCGATGACCAGACCATCGTGCCGCCGGACGCTGTGCGCACGAAACAGGACACGTTCTACACGGTCTTCACGCCCTTTGCGCGGGCCTGGGGGGCGTGGGTCGAGGAGCACGGCGCTGAGCCGCTGCCGACGCCGCGTCCGCAGTCGCAGATGGCCTGTGCCGCCGACCCGATTCCCGAGAATGTGCCCGGTTTCGTGCTCGCCCGCGGCCGGCCCGACCTTTGGCCGGCTGGTGAGCGCGTGGCGCAGCACCGCCTGGGTGAATTCGTCGATCGGCAGATCGGCGAATACAAGAAGCTCCGCGATTTCCCCGCGGTGGACGGCACGAGTCGCCTGTCGCCCTACCTGGCGCTCGGCATCTTGTCGCCGCGGCAATGCCTGGCCGAAGCGCGGGAGGCCAACGGCGGCCGGGTGACGACGGGCGCGGCCGGTCCGACGACGTGGATCAGTGAGCTGGTGTGGCGGGAGTTTTACCGGCACGTGCTGGTTGGGTTCCCGCGCGTCAGCATGAACCGGGCGTTCAAGCTGGAAACCGAGCGCGTGCCGTGGCGGACCGACGAGGACGACTATCGCGCCTGGTGCGAGGGCCGGACGGGCGTGCCGATCGTCGATGCGGCGCTGCGGCAGCTCGCGGCGACGGGGTGGATGCACAACCGGTTGCGCATGATCGTCGCCATGTTCCTGACCAAGGACCTGCTCATCGACTGGCACTGGGGCGAGCGGCACTTCATGCGGCACCTCATCGACGGCGACCTGGCCAGCAACAACGGCGGCTGGCAGTGGTCGGCTTCAACCGGCACCGACGCCGCCCCGTATTTCCGCCTCTTCAATCCGTATGCGCAGTCGCGGAAGTTCGACCCGCAGGGCGCGTTCATCCGGCAGTGGGTGCCGGAGCTGGCCGGACTGGACGGCCGCACGATTCACGATCCGTCGGCGTTACCGCCGGCCGCGCGGCGTGAGTTGCGCTACCCGGCGCCGCTTTGTGACCACGGCGCGGCCCGGCGGCGCGCGCTGGCCGCGTTTAGCAGACTCCGGCGCCAGCTGTGATTCGCGCGCCGCGGCCCGCGGACACCACCTATTCGCCGAACAGCCGTTGGAAATCGGCGAGGTCCTCCAAGTCCACGTCGTCGTCGCACTGGAAATCAAACGTCGTGCAGGCCGCGCCGACCGGTCCGACACCGGGGCCGTACAGGCAGTTCTGGAACGCCATGAAGTCGGACAGGCCGATCAACCCGTCGGCGTCCACGTCGCCGGGACGATGGAACGACAGCGTGTAGGTGAACGTGTGCGAAACACCCGGGTTCCACGCGGCCACATTGAACGCCGTGATGAGGGCCAGGTCCTGGTCGAACCCCGCGCAGCCGGCGGTGTTGTCAAACGGCTGCTGGAACAGGTAGCGCGGGTCGCCGAGGTTCACGCCGGTGAAGTCGCACGTGCGGCCCTCAAAGCCGGACGGGTTGCACGCGCTCCACCAGGTCGGAACGACCGCGCCGTCCATTCGTGCGCTGTGGGCGAGGGCCACGCTGGGCGGGACGATTCCGGCGGCGTAATTGAGGTTCGTCTGTGCGCCCGCGCCGGCGGTCCCGTCCCAACGCCCGCTGCCAAAGCCGACCCAGGGGAAGTTGGTGCAGATGGGATCGGGGTCGGGCAGCGCCAAGTCACCGTCGAGCATCCAGGCCACGTAGACGCTGTTTAGAACGCGGCCGGAGATGTTGGTCACCTGAAGCTGTGTGGTCAGCGTGGCCCCGTCGAGGGTGTGCGCGGCCACGATCTGAAAGTCGTTGTTGCGCGTCGTGGAGGCCAGGGCCGGTCCCTCGACGTGCAGCGGGGACAAGACGGTGAACTGACTCGGGTCGTTCAGCAGGTGGTTCGCCCCGTCGTAATGCAGGTTGCCTTCCCAACTGTACGCCTGCGTGCTCTCCATCAGCGGCAGCCACGCGATGTCGGCTGAAACGCCGCTGGCATACGGGAACCGTCGCCCGCTCGTACCATAGTCGTTGAACACGGCCCGGATGATGTGATTGTCCAGAATCACCGGCACCGCGCCGGATACGGGGCCCGCCGGGGTGGACTCGGCCCCGCCGTCACTGACGGCCGTTACGCGGTAGCTGGCCTCAGCCACGGTGCCGTCCCGATAGCTCGTGTCGACGACCTCGGCGATCTGCTGATAGCCCGACCCGGTGTCGCGGTACACGCGGTAGGTCGCGGCCGCCGGCGCCGCCGGGTCGGTCGTGCTTGGCGGCAACCACGCCAGCGCGAGGGCATGGGTGGCCACGTCCGGCGTCAGCGTGAGGTCCGTCGGTGGGGCCATCGCAACAAGTTGTATACTTGCGATGTTGTTGCCTTCGTTGACCTCCTGGAGCGTGTTGTTGGGATCAACGAAGACGATGAGTTCATGCGCGTGCCCGTCGGCCTGCCAGGTCACGCTGACCGGGTTCAAGTGGTGATACCCGGAATACGGCACCACGGCGGTGCCGACGAGGTTGCCCGGCGCGACCTGGTCGAGGTAGAACGCGACCGGCACGTTCCACGCATTCTGGTCGCCGGTGTTGCGCACCCGGGCCATCAGGCTGACTACCTGACCGGGCTGCGGGTAGGGGCACGACACGCCGACGTGCTCCGCCGTGACGCTGACATCCGGCCCCAGCGGCACTTCCAGCAGCATGATGCCGTCGTAGCCCTGACCGAACGGTGCGCCCGGGTTGGCCTCCGAGGGCCGCACCCAGACCGCTCGCAACAGCCCGAAGTGGTTGTCCGCGTCGAGATCAACCTGCCAGTCCACCTCGGCGTCACGCGTGAAGAAGGTCGGGCTGGGGAATGCGTCGAACGGAGCCGTTGACTCCAGGTCCTTGAGTGTGATCCCCACGTCGCCGCCATAGCCGTCCGCTCCCAGGCCCTTGAACGAGCGGCAGCCGACGAAGCCGCGCGGCCCCTGCGGCGTCCAGCCCACGGTGAGCCGCGGCCACTGGGCCCGGTTCTGGAACGGGCCGCCGACCGGCTGCACCTTGTCAAACGCAAAGGGGTACGCCCCAGGCGGCGTCGAGCACGCCGAGAACAGGTAGTCATGGACCCCCTCGCCGTACCAGGCCCCGCTGGGGAGCTTGCCGTTGTCCGGACCGCGCTGGGTGAAGACGATCACCGGTTGGTCGAACATGTCAAAGCACACAGTCGGCCAGAGCACACCGGGCATGTTCTGGACCGCTGGCATGATGCCCGGCAGCCAGCCGCCGATCGCTTTCTTGAAATATGCGTATTCGATCGTCCGGTCCCCGTTGCCATAGAGATTGCCGTCCTGGTCGGCCACCCACACGCAAGCCGCGTTGCCGCTGCCGGAGATGTCGTAGGCCACGTCGGGATCAATGCAGCCGACGCCCGGCACCGACAGCCGCTGCGCCGGCGCCCACGCGGCGCCGAGCCAGCGGGCGGCCCAGATCTCCGTGTCACAGACTTCGCCGTCGCCCTGCGGCGGCGGCGCGTCGGGCAGGTGGCCGTCCGGATCGCGGACCCAGACGACGACGGCCTGCCCGGTGCCGTCGGAGGCCGCGGCCAGTTCGGCGCGGCCGTCGGCCCGCGCGCCGTTCTGGATTCCCGGCGGGTCGGTCAACACCCGACCGCGCGGCGTCCAGAGGTCCGTGGCCGCATCGTAGGTGTACGACACGAGTTCCTGCTCCGCCAGAATGGCCTCATGAGCGAGGAACGGCGGCGGGGCCACCATGTTCTCGCACTGGGGCTGCGTGAGCTGGTTCTGCGTGACGACCAGCAGCCCCTTCTTGGGGCCGGTGAAGACCACGCGGGGGTCGGTCTCGAACAGCGGGGTCATCGCCACCGGCTTCGGGACACTCCAAATCCCCATGTTCCCGTTGTAGTACGAGTAATACACGTCGGGAGCCGGGGCCGGGACGCCGTTGTTGTGGTCGTGAATCCACACACACAGGGCGTTGCCCTGGCCGTCGGACGCGATGTGCGGGCTTTGGAACGGCGGGGGTGGGTTGTCGCGGCCGCGCGGCCCCAGCGGGAAGTCCTTGTCGCAGCCGCTGCCCCAACTCGACTCCGCCAGGGTGTATTCGCCGCTGTCCCAATGCCCAAGGCCCCAGGCGACATCCACCCAGGCGTGGACGGTGGCCTTGAAGCGGATGCACGGCCCCGGCAGGTAGACACCGCCCTGAGTGAACGCGTAGCAGATCGGCAGATCGTACTCGAAGCGCGGCTTGGCCTCGAAACCCGCGCTGGCCACGCCCCAGTAGATCGTCACCTCACCCTTGATCGGCACTTCGGCCCCGACCGTGGGTGTGATGCAGATGTTGTCGGTTTTCAAATCGTCGGCGATCGTCCCCTCGACGCCGACGCTGGCGTCCATGCCGAAGTCGACACTAACGTGTACCTCATAGTAAACGACGCTGACCCAACCTCTGAATACCGTGGCGTCAAAGAGCGTGGTCGAGTAGTCGAGGATCGTGCCGGAGTTCCAGGACCAATGGTATTGTGCGACCGGCGGTCGCCACTGGATGTCGAACGGCTCGTCCAGAACGCGCTGCCCCAGCAACGTGGCACTGATCCCGCCATCGGCCCGGTGCGTCCAGGCATCGGACCGGTTGAGGTACTTCTCCCGCACGTCCACGCGCAGCCCGGCGGAGTTTTCCACGGTGCCAATGTACGGGAAGTTGATGTCCTGCCGCCACCACATGGGCGGGTTCCACGGAATCCAGCCGGTGAATGTGTATTCGCGCGTCACCGCGTCCCATTGCACGAACTGCTCGGCCACCCACGAGCCGTTCCACCACGCCGGCCGGGTGAGCATCGAGAAGCTCTTGCTCACCGTGCTCGACGGATTGCCCAACGCGTCGTACGCCGTCGCGCTCATGGTGTAGACGCCGGGGGTGAGATCGCTCATGGTGAACTGCGCATACCAGCGGTTGCCCATGCGGGACTTCGTCTTGACTTCGCGCTGAAATCCGCCCGGGCGGGTCATTCTGAAGATGACGTGATCGGCCGCAAAGCTGCCGGGGTCCACATGCACGGAATAGGTGTTCTTCACGATGATCGGCAGGCCGGAGATGAAGTTGCCGAGTTGGCTGCGCCCGCCATCGTCCCGCAGGTCGCCGATGGTGGGCGGCGTGGCGGCCTCAATTTGCAGTTCGTCCGTCACGTAGTCCGACCAGCAGACCAGATCGTCGCGCACACGGAAGCGCACCGTGTAGACCCCCACGGAGAAGGTCCGGTTGAACGACTTGGTCTTGCTCAGCAACGTGCCGTCGGCCAGCGACCACTCGTAGGCCATGATGGTGCCGCTGTCCTCGCCGTGACCGTCGAAGGAGACCGACTGGCCCGCCACGGCCGGGTTGGGCGCGATACTGTCGATGAACGCCCGGGGCTTGCTGTTGTAACCCAGTTTCTGCCGGATGCGGATGAACGCGTCGCCCCCGTTCGTCATGACTCCGCCCGCGGCCGTCCGGTAGATCAGCCCGTCCCACTCCACGTAGCGCCCGGTAAGCGGGTCCCACGTCGCGCTGGGGTCCATCTCGTAGTAGTTGAGCACGGCACGCGCCGGCACGGTTCCCGCCGCCCGGATGCACACCCAGTACGTGCCGTTCAGTTCTCCGCCCAACTGGACCATCTCAACCTTGCGCCACTCCCCGCCCGGACCCGCGCCCGTCAGACCCTTCAGATCAAACGCCTTCGTCCAGCCGGGCACGACGCTGTACGGCGGGCCGGCTGACCGGACCTCCGCGTACACGATCGTCGTGTTATCGTTGAAGTTCTCGCCCCGCCAGAACTTGGCCGAGACCTCCAGCGCGTCGGTGTTCAGATTGAACTTCGCCCCCCACCAGTCGCCGGCCTCGAGGTATTCGAGGCTGTCCCGGTAGAGCGTCTGCGTTGCGGCGTATTGCGTGGGCCCCCAGTTGATGACGTCCTCGGCCTGGGCGGTCGCGGCCCACCAAGCCGTTGCGAAAACCACTACACAGGTGCGGACTCTGCGTGCGGCCCAGTGCGGCCGCTGACCCGCGGCAAACACGGCGCCCGTCCTTTCGGGATGCTCGGGGTTCCCCGGCGGCCCGCCGGGCCCCGCCGAGCGTGAGACATGGATTTGTCAGGCCCGTTGCTCATCCGGCCACCCCACCGGCAGTTTCCAATCGCCGACCCGTTGTACCCTATTTTACCGCAAGGGCATGTTTGGCCGCAATAGGAAAGGCCGGCCCGCACTGCCGGGTGCCGCAGCCGTCCGCTGCGGGAGCGCGCCCGCTCACGGCCGTGCCGCCGGCGCCGCCATTCGAGGGCGTGACGCGTCTGGTGAGTTCCCCTGGCCCCGAAGGGGCCGGGGTCAATAGCCCGGGGCGCTGGCCGGTCCCGATGCGTCGGGATCGGCCGAGCCCCGGGGAAGATGGGGCACCTTCGTCTCTTCCCCGCCCTGAAGGGGCGGCAGTCAGCGCTGTCCTGACGCCTTCGGTTGCCCCGTCGGGGCTCAAAGGCCGGCATCGGCCTCAACCGGGGGCTTCAGCGGGCTTCGCCCGCCTCGCCCCCGGCTATTGACGCCCGCCCCTGCGGGGCTGTGCTCAGCCGTGAGCCACCGCCGCAGCACAGCGATCGCCGGAAGCGTCACGGACTGGCGTGGTTGAGCCGGTTGCGTTGTACCCGGTTGGTCGGTTGAACAGAGCTGGCGCGGTTTCTCGGTCGTTGGCAGCCGCAGCGGGCGCCGGTAAGCTGTGGGGCGCCTTGGGGGCCCCGGCGCCCCGTCCGAGGAGTCGAACCATGCGATCCGATTGGTGGCGAGTCGCTCTGCTGCCCCTGCAGCTGTCCGGCCTGTTTCTCTGCGTGAGCGCGTCGGCCCAGGAGGACCCCCCGGACAACGAACCCGAAAGCGCCGCGCCCAGCGGCCCCACCAAGGCCGTCCTGGGCGAGCCGTTCCCCGAGCTGGCCGCCTCGGAATGGGCCAACTTCGAGGGCCGACCGCGGTTGCAGCGTTTCCGCGACCAGATCGTCGTCGTGTTCTTCTTCCGCACCGACGACGCCTCCGCCGACACGATCCCGATTGTCACCAAGGCCCACCGGACGTTCGCCAATCGCGGCGTCGCGTTCGTCGGGCTCACGCCGCAGAAGAAAGAGAGCGCGGAATCGGCGGTCCGCGGCAAGGACGTGCGGTTCATCGTGGGCTTCGGGGCACCGACGGACGAGCGGTACCAGGTGTCGTCGTTCCCGAAGGTCTATCTGCTGGACACATCCGGTCGGCTGGTGAACCGGTTTCATCCGCGGGAAGAGTTGGAAGAGAAGATCGCGGCCCAGATTCGCCGGACGCCCCCGGCCGGCTCGGATTCGCAGTCGCTGAAGGACCGTTTCGAGCGGGCGCGGAACGAGCACCGCAAGGGGGCGTACGGCAAGGCGTACACCCTGGTGCTGGACGTTCGGAAGGTGGCCGAGGCCGAGAGCTCGGTGGGCAAGGCGGCGGCGGACCTGCTGCGGCAGATCGACGAATCGGCGCGCAAGTGGCTGGTCGAGGCCCAGGACGCGGCCCGGGAGGAGCAGTTCGACAAGGCCATCCGCATCCTCGCGGAGCTCAGCGTGCGTTTCGCGGGCACCGATACCGGCGCCGCGGCGGACACCGAGATCGGCCGTCTGATGGGCACGCGCGACCTCAAGCCCAAGGTGCGCAAGGCGCTGGACAACGCCCGCGGCGAGCTGCTGCTCGACCAGGCGGCGGACCACGAGGCCGGGCGGCGGTACCTCGAAGCCCTGAAGGTCTACCGGCAGACGATCGAGGACTACGGGGACACGGACGCCAGCAAGGCCGCGGAGCAGGCGATCGAGCGGATACAAGGCGACAAGCAGATTCAGGAGACCATCCGCACCTTATGGGCGGAGGAGGAAGCCGACCGCTGGCTGGACATCGCGGAGCGCTTCGCCAAGGTCGAGATGTACGGCAAAGCGCGCGAGTTTTACCAGCGTATCCTCGACACCCACCCCAAGGCCCGCGCCGCGGCCCGGGCCAAGGAGCAACTGCCGAAGCTCCCAGCGGAAGAAAAGCCGGCCGATGCCGAGGAAGCGCCGCCTATCGAGGGTGAGGCCGAACCGGAAGAGGAATAATGGCGTCCCCTGGAGCCCCCCGCTTCAGAGGCGCGTTCACCGACATCGCGCGGGCCGAAGTCCCCCGGGATGTGCGGGCGTGTGGATGACCCCCCGTCGGCCGCTTCCGGCGCGCTGGGACTGCCGATCACCGGCTCGCCGGGAGGCTCGCCCTCCCCGTTGGCCGTTGCCGAGATGCCGGAACGGCCTGGCCGCGGCTCGCCGGGAGGCTCGGCCTCCTGTCCGACGTGCCTTATCCCTGAGGTGCCTGGGGCGTGCTCGCTCACGCGGCCGACCCACCCGCCGGAATATCCCGATAACTTATTTGAACCTTGGGCCGAATACGCTAGAATAGGATCAGGTGCGGTAGCATGCTTCAATTCGGGACGGCGGCGAGGATCCCTTTTCGCGCTGGGACCGAGCCGGGCGGGTAGGGCCATGAGCAAAGTAACGATCGAAGACATCAGTCGTCACACGGGCTTGTCGCGGGGGACGGTTTCGCGTGCCCTGAACGATCGCCCGGACATCAGTCCCAAGACCAAGCAGCGGGTGCTGGAGGCGTGTCGGCAGCTCAACTACGCGCCGAGCCACGCCGCCCGGTCCCTGGCCACCGGTCGCCGCTACGCGGTGGCCGTGGTCGTGGCCGATCTGCGGTGCTCTTTCGCCGCGGGGTATCTGCGCGGCGTGCTGGAAGCCGCGCGGCCGCAGCACTACGCCGTTCAGGTCTCCGAACTGGGGGGCGATGCCGAGCGCGCCCTGGATCACCTGCGGGCGATGGCTGCGGAGCGCGTGGACGGTGTTCTGATGGCGTCGGCTGTGCCGGCCGAATTTGTGCGCGGCGTGCTCGAGAGCCTCGGCGAGCGGCCGTGCGTGAATGCCGCCATCGCCAGCGACGGGCGCGGCGACGTCCTGGGACCGGATTATCAGGAGGCCGGGCGATTGGCGGGCCGTCACGTCCTGCCGGCCGCCGCACCGAATGTCCTATATGTGAACGAACCCGGCTCCCCGGGAGCTGGCTTGTGCCACGCGGGGTTCGCCGAGATCTGTGGGGCCCACGGCGTGGATCCGGCCAACGTCACGGTGAATCTCCCGCCGCCGGGCACTGGCGGCGACCGGTTGGCCGAGGTGCGGTCGCGTCTGGGCGGAATCCGGGCGATCGTCGCCAGCCACGACCTGTTGGCCGTGGAACTGCTGGCCCTGTGCCTGGAAACCGGTCGGGCACCCGGGAAGGACATTGGCCTGATGGGCATCGGCAACGAGCCGGTGGGAACGCGCTGCCGGCCCGCGATCACGACCGTCGACGTGGCTGCCGAAGAGACCGGTCGGCGGGCCATGACGCTACTAATCCAGCGTGTGACGAAAGAGCGGCAGGACGCGCCGCAGCAGGTGTGGGTCGCGCCGGCCCTGGTTCGCAGGCAATCCACGGCCCTGTTTGGATGAATCCGGGGCACCATCCTGCCTAAGAACGCCTATCAGAACCCCGCACGCCAGTGCGGGGCCACGCGGCCCGCCACTTGCGTGGTGGGTTCTGTTCGCGGCTCCACATGTCCGTTGCCACGGGGCGTCATGAGAGAGCGGTTCCAGCGCGTTTATCGGCGGGCCACGCGTGGGCGACTAAATGAGCATTCAGGATCGTGGAACGCCAATCGGGAGGGCGGCCTTCCCGTTTGGCCGCGGCTCGGCAGGCCGGTAGGGTCGCCGCAGGAGACAGCCTCGCCCTCCCACGTTGCACAACCGTGAATGCCCATTTGGACGCCCGTGGACACCCAGGTGTGACTCGCACGCGGGGGACGGCAAGTTCTTCGCCGTGGCTGAGTTCCAACCTCGGGGTCGCGAGGCGATGTCCGTTATCTTGCGTCCTTGACGGCGCCGCCGGGCATGGGCTACATTCCCGCGTGAGTTGTGGAAAGTCCGAGACGGTGGCGTGGTCCTCAGGTGTGACCCGGTCGCGTTCCGACCGCGACCGGGAGCGGGGAGGGTGTGCACCCCAGGACCGGCCCAGTCGGTTCACCGTCCGATTGTCGCCGACCGTCGGCGGCCGACCGGACGAAACAGGAGCGCGCACCATGCAGATTTCCGTCACGGGACGCCACATGGGCGTGAGCGACGCCCTGAAAGAGTATTGCGTGACGAAGGCCGAGCGGCTGCCGCGCTTCCTGGACCGCATTCAGTCCATCGAGATCGTGGTCGAGGGCAAAGACGGTCTGCACCTGGTGGAGATGATCGTCCACGCGGCCGGCTCCGCCCCGTTTGTGGCGCAGCAAGCGCACGAGGACGCGTTCGCGGCCGTGGACCTCGTGCTCGACAAGATTGAAGAGCAGTTGCGGCGTTTCAAGGAACGGCTCCGCAACCGCAAGCACCCGCCGCGAGCTGCCGGTCCGACCCCCGGTGCGTAAGGGTCAATGGGACCGGCCCTCGGAGAGTAGGTTCATGAAGCTGCTCGATCTGATTGACCGGAAGTCGATCGTTGCCGAGCTGAGTTCGACCGACCGCAATGGCGTGATCCGCGAATTGGTGGAAGTCCTGGCGAAGGCGGAGTTGATCGACGAGAGTCTGGTCGAGGGCATCGTGCGGTCGATCGTGACGCGCGAGCGGACGCGGGGGACGACGGGGTTCGGCAAGGGCGTGGCCGTGCCCCATGTGAAAGTGGATGGGCTGCCGCGGATCGTGGCCGCGGTGGGGCGCAGCGCGGGGGGCGTCGACTTCGGCTCGCTCGACGGCCAGCCCGTGTACAGCGTATTCCTGATTGTCAGCCCGTCGGAGCAGCCGGAGGAGCACCTGCGGGCGATGGACCTGATCTTCCGGCACTTGCAGCAGGAGCAGTTTCGCAGGTTCCTGCGACAAGCGGACGACACGGAGAAGATTTTCGACTTGCTCAACGAGGCTGACGAAAAGGCCCCGGTGTCGTGAGCGTGCGGCTCGCGGACGGAACCTTGGCGGCCGGGACGGACGGACGCGTGGCGGTTGAACGTGAGGTCGTGATTCCGAACAAGGAGGGGCTGCACTTCCGCCCCATCATGCAGTTCGTGGACATCGCGCAGCGGTTCAAGGCCGGCGTCACCGTGCATTGCGCGGACCGGACGGCCGACGGACGGAGCCCGATGGAGATGCTCATGCTCGTGGCCACCCAGGGCACCAAGGTGCGGGTCGTGGCCGACGGCGACGACGCGGAGCAGCTCGTCGAGGCCCTGTGCGGGCTGGTCGAGTCCGGATTTGGCGAAACGTAGCGGCGGCTGGGCGGTGATCGTGACCGGTGGGGTCGCGCGCTGCCCCCGCTTCCCAAGAGGATGACGGCACAACGCGGTCGCGCCGGACGGCGGCGGGCCGCGAGCGCCGCGGAAAACGCGGCCCATGATCACAAAAAAAGGCATCAACGCCTCGCCCGGGGTGGCGATCGGACCGGCGCTCGTTCTGGACACGGAAGAGTACCGCATTCCGCATCGCACCATCGACCCCACCCAGCGCGCCGCCCAGGTCCGCAACCTCGACGCCGCCCTGGAGGCCGCGCGCCAGGAAGTGGCCGAACTGCGCATCGCCGCGGCGCGCAAGCTGGGGGACAAGACCGCCGTCATCTTCGCCTTTCACGAGCAGCTCATCGCCGACCCCAAGCTGCGCGAGGGCGTCGTGGAGCTGATCGAACGGCGGCACTATTCGGCGGCCTACGCCTTCGGACAGGCCATGAACGAGCGGCAGCGCCTGTTCCGCAACGTGGCCGACCCGTACCTGAAGGAGCGGGTGCGCGATCTGGCGGACATCGAGCGACGGGTGCTGCGCCACATCCTCGGGCGGACGCGCGAGGACATGACGCGGCTGACCGAGCCCGTGATCATCGTGGCCAACGACGTATCGCCCTCGCAGGCCGTCTCGCTCGACCGCCGGCACATTCTCGGTTTCGCCATCAACGTCGGCGGACAGACGTCGCACATGGCGATCATCGCCCGCATGTTGGGCATTCCCGCCGTCGTGGCCCTCAGCGACATCACCGCCGACGTGTCGGGCGGCGAGACGCTGATCGTCGACGGGACCAACGGCATCGTCGTGGCCGCGCCCGATGAACCGACCGTTGCCCGCTACCGCGGTTTGCAGCGCCGCCACGCGCGCCTGACCAACCGGCTCTTGCGCCTGCGGGACGAACCGGCGGTCACGCGGGACGGCGTACCCATCCAATTGCTGGCCAACATCGAAGTCCCCGAGGACATTCCGGAGGCGTTGGCGCTCGGCGCCGAAGGCGTCGGCCTGTACCGCACGGAGTTGCTGTTCCTGTCCAGCCCGCGTCTGCCGACCGAGGAACAGCAGTACGAGGCCTTTCGCGCCGCCGCCGAGGCGGCCCAGGGGCGGCCGCTCGTCATTCGCACGATCGACCTGGGGGCGGACAAGCTGACCCCGGCGATGGGGGCGCAACGCGACCACAACCCGGTGCTCGGTTTGCGCTCCGTGCGCTACTGCCTGTTGCACCTGGATCTGTTCAAGACCCATCTGCGGGCCATTCTCCGGGCGTCCGTCGCCGGCGACGTGCGCGTCATGTTCCCGATGATTACCACCGTCATGGAGCTGCGGCAGGCCAAGGCCGCCTTGGCCGACGTGATGGAAGACCTTGAAGAAGAGGGCGTGCCCTATCGACGCGACCTCAAGGTCGGCATGATGGTCGAGACCCCCGCCGCCGCCCTGATGGCCAACGCCTTCGCCCGGGAGGCGGCGTTCCTCAGCATCGGGACCAATGATCTGACCCAGTACACGCTGGCGGTGGACCGCGCGAACGAGCGGGTGGCCCACCTGTTCAGCTCGCACAACCCGGCGGTGCTACGCCTCATTCACCAGGTGGTGCGGGCCACGCGCGGCCGCAAGGTGGAGGTGACGCTGTGCGGCGAGATGGGCGGCGCCCCGATCTACGGCCAGCTCCTGTTGGGCCTGGGGCTGCGCCGGTTGTCCATGGCCCCCAAGGACATTCCCGCCGTCAAGCAGCTCGTTCGCGCGACCACGATGGAGCGCTGCGAGATGATCTTCCGGCGGGTGAGCCGCTTCGACGCTGACCGGCAAATCCTGAACTTCCTGCGTGACGAGCATCGGCACGTCCTGCCGGAGGAAGAGGAGGACGAGGGCTGATGGTCGCGGAGCGGCCGAGGACGGCGACCGAGGCGGGCGGCGCGGCGCCCGAACGGACGGCGGTCGTCATGACCTGGACCGTCGCGGGAGACCTGCGCTTCCTGTCACACCACGACGAACGCCGCTGGGTCGCGCGGGCGCTGGTGCGGGCCGGCTGGCCGCTGGTGTACTCGCGCGGGTTCAATCCGCAGCCGCGGCTGAGCCTGCCGGCGCCGCGCAGCGTGGGCACCGCGGCCGACGCCCAATGCGCCTGGCTGCTGCTGACTCAGCCGGTCGAGCCGCGCGGGCTGTACGACACGTTGCGGCCGCAGTGGCCCGCGGCCAGCCGGCTGGAGCGCGTCGTTTCCCCCACGCTGCGCCGCGTGCCGCAGCCCCGGCGGGCGTGTTTCGAGGTGCCGCTCGACGCGGCGGATTCCGCGGCGTTGGCTGCCGCCGCCCGCGGGCTGCTGGAGCGTGACCAGCTCGTCATCGAGCGGGACTGCGGTCCGGACCGCCCGCGACGACGTATCGACATTCGACCGTACATCGACAACTTGGAAGTGGACGGGCGACGTCTGCGCCTGATGCTGAGCTATCACCAGCAGCGCACCGCCCGGCCGAGCGAGATTCTCACGGAGTTGGGCCTGGCCACCGACGCCTATCAGCATCGGGTGCGGCGGACCGGCGTCCAATGGGACCACGAGCCGACGGGGCCCGCTTACGGGCCCGCGGCGGATGAAAGGAACTAACTTGGTTACGAAGAAGAGCACGAAGAAGACCCCCCGTGGCCGTCGCTCGCGAGCGCGAAAGCCCAAGGCGACGGACCAACTGACCGAGGCCGACACGCCCGGCACCGAGACGGCCGCCGACGAAGCCGTGGCGACCGCGTCCGCTCCAGCGGTGTCCGCGGACGAATCCGCGAAGGCGCCGCGCCGACGCGGCGCGCGCAAGCCGAAGAAGACGACGGACGGAGATCACCGGAAACCGACCGACGCCCCGGGCGAGACCACCGCGACGCTCGTGGGGCCGAGCGAATCCAAAGCGGAGATCAAGGAGGCCGACGGGACGATTGTCATTCGCTTCCCCGCCGTCGCCCCGCCGCCCTTTCCGACGCGGCTGCCGAGCCTGGAGGTGCCGGCGGCGACCCAACGGTCGCCCGTGAGTGCGGCGCCGCCCGTCGCTCCGGCGGTGACTCCGCCGCCGCCGTCGCTCCCGGCGACGCCGATGGAAGCCACTTCAGAGCCGGAGCCGGAGGTTGCCGAGGCTCCCCCGGCCGTGGCGCCGGTCCCGCCGACCGATGCGGGCGCTGCGGAACCGGGTCAGCCCCACTTGTCCCGCAGCCAGCGGCGCCGTCTGCGGCGCAAGCGCCGGCGCGAGACGGCCGGTGCGCCGCCGGCCCCAAGTCAGCCGCGTCAGCCGACTCCGGAGACACGTCGCCCCCGGCGCGAGGACTTGCCGGAACCCCCGCCCCGCGAGGAGGGACCCACCGCCGCGTACAACGGCGTGACGGGCCTGGCGGCGGAGCAAGAGGAGCTGCCGCCGTGGCTGGAGGACGCCGCGGCCGCCCGGGCGGAGGCGTCCGCCAACGGAACCGACGAAGACGAGCTCGAACGGGACGCTCCCAGCGTGGAGTTGCGGGATGACGGGGGTGAGGCCACCACCCTCGCGGAACCGGCCCGCACCGACGAGGAGCACGCGGCCGGCGCGCCGCCGAAAGAGAAAGGCCGGCGTCGCCGTCGCCGCGGCGGCCGGCGATCACGCCATGACACCGAGGAGAACCACCGCGGCGAGGCGCCGGTGGCGGTCGTGGGCGAGGCGGCGGAAGCCGAGCCCGCGGCGGGGAGCCGGCCCGGCGCCGGCCGGCGTGAAATGATCATCAACACCGTGCAGCGCGAGGAATGCCGGATCGCGATCCTGTGTGACGGCCGGCTCGAGGAGATCTACCTGGAGCGGGCCGCGGCCGAGAACCACGTCGGCAACATTTACAAGGGCGTGGTCACCAACGTCGAGCCCAGCATTCAGGCGGCCTTCGTGGACTTCGGGCAGGGCAAGAACGGCTTCCTCCACATTTCCGACCTGCACCCGCAGTATTTCCCCGACGGCGGCGCCCAGACCGAGAACGTCGGGCGCAAGATGCCCCGGCGGAACCGACCGCCCATTCAGCGCTGCCTGCGGCGCGGCCAGCAGGTGCTCGTCCAAGTCACGAAAGAGGGCATTGGCACCAAGGGCCCGACCCTGTCCACTTATCTCAGCATCCCCGGCCGCTTCCTCGTGATGATGCCCGGGATGCGCCGCCTGGGGGTGTCGCGGCGGATCGAGGACGACACCTCGCGCGACAAGCTCCGCGACGTGCTGGCCGAGCTCGAGCTGCCCGAGGGCATGGGCTTCATCGCCCGGACCGCCGCCCTGGACCGCACCAAACGCGAACTCCAGAACGACCTGTCGTACCTGACGCGGCTGTGGCGGGCGGTGGAGAAGCGGATCCAGCACGAGCCGGCCCCGGCGGAGCTGTACCGCGAGTCGGACCTGGTGATTCGCACCATCCGCGACGTGTTCACCAACGACATCGAGCGCATCGTCGTCGATGACGCCGACGTCGCGGGGCGGGCGCGGGAGTTCCTGTCGATTTTCAGCCCGCGCTCGCAGGACCTGGTCGTGATCTACACCGACCCGGAGCCGATCTTCCACAAGTACAAGATCGAGGCGGAGCTGGAGCGGCTGCACTCGCGGCACGTGCCCCTGAAGAGCGGGGGTTCGCTGGTCATCGATCAGACCGAGGCCATGGTGGCCATCGACGTGAACAGCGGGCGTTTCCGCACCGAGGACGACGCGGAGGCCACGGCGTACAAGATCAACTGCGAGGCGGCCGACGAGATCCCGCGGCAACTGCGCCTGCGCGACCTGGGCGGGGTGATCGTGTGCGACTTCATCGACATGCGGCTGGAGTCGCACCGCCGCGACATCGAGCGGCGGCTGATCGAGAACCTGAAGAAGCACAAGGAGCGGGCCAAGGTGCTCCGCACCAGCTCGTTCGGGCTGATCGAGATGACCCGGCAACGCCAGCGGGCCAGCCTGACCCGCAGCATCTACCGCGACTGCCGCCATTGCCGCGGCACCGGGCTGGTCAAGACCACCGAGTCGGTCGTGCTCGACGTGATGCGGCTGCTCCAGCTCGCCGTCACGCGCGAGCACATCCGCATGGTGGAGGTGGCCGTGTCCCCGGAAGTGTCCTACCTGCTCCAGAACCGCAAGCGGGCGCTGATTCACGAATTGGAGACCAAATACCGGCGCAGCGTCTCGATCCGCCCCGACCCCAACTTCAGTCTGGACCAGGTGGAGATCACCTGCACCGACGCCCGCGGGCGCGTCGTGCCGCACATGTGACCGCGCCGGACTCCCGCCACGGCGGGCAGGTCGCCACGGGCGACTCGCTGTGGCGAGCTCCGGTCCGGCGCTACGGGGGAGTGCGCGCGTCTCGCCCGCCGTAGCGGCCGGGCTCTGCACCGGCCGCGGCCGTGAACGGACGGTGCCACTGCTCATGAGCAGTGGCACACTGTCGACCGCTGACCAACGGACCACTGCTCGAGAGCAGTGGCACGCGCGGTTGACTCGCCGGGCGTAGCGGCCGGGCTCCGCACCGGCCGTGGACGTGGATGGGCGGATCACTGCTCGAGAGCAGTGGCACACCGGGCGGACCACTGCGCCGAAGCGGTGGCCCGCGTGGGAATCTGGAGCCGCGTATGGACGCCATTCACCTCGACGAGACCCTGCCGCGGCTGGTGGCGCGGATCGTCAAGAGCTATCAGGCCGACGAGCGGACCCGGCACATCGACCGCAAGTACCTGCCGTCGCGGGACGCGATCGTCGAAATCTGTGACTTGCTGCTGGAGCTGACGTACCCGGGCTACCACGGCCGTAAGGGCCTGACGCGCTACAACATCAGCTACCACGTCGGGGAATTGCTGCCGCGCCTGTGGGAGCAACTGACCGACCAGATCTTCCAATGCCTGTGCCACGAGCACGAGGCCCAGCACCCCGCCGCCGCCGCCGCCGCCCGGCCGTGCCGCGACAAGGCCGCCGAGCTGGCCACGCGCTTCATGGAGCGCATCCCCGATCTGCGGGCCGTGCTGGCGGACGACGTGCAGGCCGCGTACGACGGCGACCCGGCCGCCACCGGGACGGCCGAGGTCATCCTCGCGTACCCCGCGATCCTGGCCATCACGCTGTTCCGCTACGCCCACGAGCTGTACGAGATGAACGTCCCGCTGATGCCGCGGATCATGACCGAGCACGCCCACTTGCTCACCGGCATCGACATTCACCCCGGGGCCCGCATCGGCCGCTGCTTCTTCATCGACCACGGCACCGGCGTCGTCATCGGCGAGACGACCGACATCGGCGACCACGTCAAGTTGTATCAGGGCGTGACGCTGGGGGCCTTGTCATTCCCCAAGGATGAACGCGGCCGGCTCATCCGCGGCTACAAACGCCACCCCACCGTTGGGCACCACGTGACGATCTACGCCAACGCCATCGTGCTCGGCGGCCAGACCCGCCTGGGCGACGGTTGCATCGTCGGCGGGTCGGTGTTCCTGACACAGAACGTCGAACCGGGGCACCAGGTCACGATCACCCCGCCCGTGCTCAAGGTCCGCCCGTCGCCCGCCGCCGCCCCGGCCGGTCCCGCCGCCCCGCCGCGGCCCGAAGCGTTTGACGACCCGGGCCTGGGTATCTGACGACAACGCGGCCCCGCGGTCGCCGACGTGGGAGATCGTGGGCGGCGTCAGAGTTGGTAGTCCACCGCCAGCGTTTCCCCGGTGCGGAGCACCCGCGGCCGGCCGGCCAGCGTAACGGGAACCTCGGCCCGGCGTTGCGACCCCGCCTGAAGCACCAGTTGGTCGCGGGTGACCGTGGCGGCGATCTCGACGCCCCGCAGCACGACCTTGAACCGCAAGCGGTCCCAACGGGCCGGCAGTCGCGGGCGAAAGCGGGGGCCCGCGTCCGTCAGGCGGAAACCGCCGAAGCCTTCGATCGCGGTCCGCCACGCGCCGCCGGCGGCCGTCCCGTGCAACCCGAGGTGCGTGTCGCGTCGGCCGGTCAAGCTCTCGTCGAGGTCCATCCCGGTGGTGATGACGAAGTGCCGGTACGCTTCCTCCAGGTCGCCGACCTCGGCGGCGATGAGGGCGTGGGCGGCGAAGCTCACGGACGAGTAGTTCAGGCTCTTGTCCTTGTAGTAGTCCCAGTTGGCGCGCAGCACGGGGACATCGAAGTCATCGGGCCGCAGGGCCAGCGCCAGCAGCACGTCGGGTTGGAGCAGGGCCTGGTAGCGACTTACACTGACGTAGCCGGTCTTGCGCTTTTCGGCCAGTTCCGTCGGCAAGCGGGGCAAGGCGAAGAACCCCGCGCACTGCTCGATCACGCCCGTGGAGGCGTCCTGTCCCCAACGCAGCCCCGCGGCCACCTCCCGCCAGCGGGCGGGCTCGTCGCCGCGCAACCCCAGGCGGCGCACCGCCGCCGCGTGGGCCGTGGGGTCATCCTCCGCCAGGTGTGCGAGCATTTCGGCCGCATAGCGCAGGTTTCGGGCGGCCAGGAGGTTCGTGTGGAAGTTGGTGGCGCCGCCGAAGTGCCCTTCGTCCGGCCCCGTGACGCCGATCAGGTCGAACGTGGCGCGGTCCGTGTCGCGGGCGGCGCGGGAGGCGAAGAAGCGGGCCGTCTCGACGAGCAGGTCGATGCCGCGCTCGGCGATGAACGCCGCGTCATTGGTAGCACGCCCGTATTGCACCAGGGCGTGGGCGACGTCGGCGTTGACGTGGATGTTCGCCAGGGTCGAACGCCACCAGCGGCCCAGGCACTCCTCCCCGTGGGGGCCGGCCTGCCACGCGAGCTTCGCGCCGTCCAGGCCGAGGCTGCGGGCCGTTTCGCGGCCGGCCCGCAGGCCCTCCCAGCGGAAGTGGAGGCAAGTGCGGGCGAGCGGAGGCTGCGTAAAGGTGTAAAACGGAACGACGTACAGCTCGGCGTCGTAGAACACGCTGCCCTGATACAGCTCGCCGGACAGCAGCTTCACCGGAACGCTGAGGCGGTCGCTGAAGCGCGGCGCCGCCGCGAGCAAGTGGTACAGACAGAACCGCAGCCCGAGCTGGGCCGGGTCGTCCCCGTCGATCTGCACATCGCAGCGGGCCCACAACTCGGCCCAGGCCGCCGTCTGCTCGGCCAGGGCGGCGTCGAAGCCCTGCGCCGCCGCCGCATCCAGCTCGGCGCCCAGGTCCACCCGCAGCCCGTGCCGCAGGTCCTCGGAGCAGGCGAGGACGACGGCCCGTTCGAGCGTAATCGGCTCGCCGCGGCGCGCCGGGGCGAAGACGTAGCGCGTCGCCGCCGCATCGTGCCAGGTGACGCCGACCGGCCCCTCGCTGGGGGTCCCGCGTCGCAGCGCGTGGTGCACGCCGAGTTGCACCGTGTGCTCGCGGGCGGGCAGATACGCGGTCAGCAGCACGCGGGGCGGCGGCCAGGCGCAGCGTTCGGTCACCCGCGGCACCCGCTCGCCGGTGAGGTTGGAGCGCACGTCGCCGTTGATCCCGGATTCGATGCGCACAGTCGCCTCGTGGTCGAGCGGGGTGAGCGTGTAGCGCATGAAGACGCGGTGGGCGTGGCGGAGGCACGCGAAGCGCTCCATCTCGACGCGGGTGGTGTGGCCCTGCGCGTCGCGATACTCGAGCCGGTAGCGGTATAGCCCGGTCCGCAGGTCCAGGCTTTGGGCAAAGCCGGTGATCTCGCCGCGGCCGACACTGACTTCCGACTCGCCCACGAACGCACGCACGGCGAGGGGGTCGGGCAGATTGGCGATGGCGGGGCTGCGGCCGGCGGTGTCGAAGTATCGCGGGTCGAGGTAGGGGCGCTCCTCGCCGGACAGCCGGAGCTGCCCGAACACGTCGAGCTCATCGAACACGCCGTTAATCAACGTCCCGGGGCAGGCCCCGCCGCGCTGCTCCGCCAGCCGGCCGCGCAGACCCAGGTAACCGTTGGAGATGGTGCAGACGCTCTCCCACTGCGCCAGGGTGTGGGCGTCGGGGCTGGTGTTGACGACGGTCCAGGTGTCGAAATCGCTCATGGGCCTGGTTGGAGCACACTATACGGGCACCGAGCGTCTCGCGGCAGGGGAGGGCGAGCCCGGCGCGCCGGGACGGCGAGCCGAGGCGTGCCGAGAGGTTCGTCTCAATGCCCAGGAGCCGTTCGCAGAACTCACCGCGCCAGTGGTGGGCCGCTTCGCCTCGCACTGGCGTGCGGGGTTCTGGCGGGCGTTCTGACTCTCAATCCCTCAATCCCTCAATCCCTTGTCTGTTGCACCGTCAACGCCACCGCGTGCCGCACGGCGGCGAGCCGACTGACCCCGCGCTGCCCAATGGCCGGCACGAGGGCCCGCACGGCGGCTTCGGGAATGTGCCCGAGATGCTGCTGGACACTCAGGTCGTCCAGCTCCTTGTCCTCGCTCGGCAGCGCATCGCCGTCGAAGGCGCCGAACAATGTGAAGGCGTGAACGCGCAGCGCGGTGTCGCCGCCGCAACGTCCCAGGTGCTCGTCCCAGTCGCCCAGGGTCAGGGCCCCGGTGCGGACGGCCTCGAGCAATGCCAAGTACTCCTCCACCAGCGTGGGCCAGATCACTTCCGCTCCCCCGAAAACGGTGATGAAGACGTAGCCCATGCCGCCGACCGAGCCAACCGTTTGGCGTCGCGCGTCCGCGATGTGCACCGCCGTCGGCCCGCGGCGCCACTCGGCGCCGCCGAAGATCGTCACGTGGACGCTCTCCGTCGGTTGCAACTGGCCGTCCTGGCCGCCAAACATGCAGAATCGGGCCATTGACGCACCTGCCGCCCCAGCGCTCGGCACGGAGGGATTCGATCAACCGGCCCGGTTATTGTCCGCGACTTGTGCCGCGACGAAAAGAGGAGCCGAAGCGGACGTGCACAATCGCGCCCCGGGAGGGCGAGGCTGTCTCCTGCGGCGACCCTACCGGCCTGCCGAGCCGCGGCTCGCCGGAAGGCTCGCCCTCCCGGCGAGCGTCCGATGATCCTGAATGCCCATTCAGGAGCCCCGGAAGCAGTTGAACAAGTTGTGTGGAGTGGGCGGGAAGGACCGCTCCCGTCAGAGCGTCGAACTCCCGCCGCCGCCCCCACCTTGGTCAATATCCTCGATGCCGTTGCCGGAGCCATTGCCCGAGCCGTTGCCGGACCCGTTGCCCGAACCGTTGCCGTCATTGCTCTCGGTCGTCGGCAGGACCAGTGGCCGCAGAGCGTCCTTGACGAGGTCGATGAACTGGCTCGACTGAAGGCCGAGCGTCAGCGCGCTGAAGAACGTCTGGAGCATGGCGTTGGCCCAGCGCGTCTTGAAATCGGCCTCCGTCGTTGTGGTGCTCGTTGTGGTCTGCTGGAAGCGCTGCTCCGGCTTCGGCAGGCGCGCGATCGCCCCACCCGTGGCGGTCTGGTTGACTTGGCGCGTCGTCGACTTCGCGGTCGTGTTACCGCCGGTCGTGTTGCTGCCGGTAGTGGTCGTCGTCGTGGTCTGCGTCCCGCCGCCGAACAGCTGCCCCAACCGGATCAGGTCGTCCAGGGTGTAGCTCGTGCCATTGGACGGCGCGGGGAACCCCGTCGTAGTGGTGCCGGAGGTGGTTCCCGTCAGACCGCTCAGTAAGCCGCTGAGGCCGCTCAGTGAGCTCGTCGAGCCGAGCGACGCGAGGCTGAGGAGGCTCGCCAGCCCGCTGAGGCTCGATTGGCTGTTGGTCGACGATTGCGAACTGCCGCTCTGGCTCGACGCCGTGCTCGACTGCCCGAAGCGGGCCGCCGTCAGGCGCTCGGCCATAACCTTCGAATGGCGTGTGATGGCCGCCTGGACCCACGTCCCCGGTGCCCGGGCGGCGACCCGACCGCTGCTGGCGTTTTCCTGGGGCGTGCCCGTGGTCAAGTCCGTGGCGTCGGTGGTCTGCGACTGGGTCGAGGTCTGGGTCGACGTTGTCACCGTCTGACCGTCGGCCAACGAGACACACAGCGCCAGCGCCGCCGTTGCGATTATCATGAGCCGCGACATGCCAATACCTCTCATGGGCCCGAGGGACTATAGTCCCACAACGATGACCTTACCCATTATACCATCATCGGCCAGGGGTCGAGAGGGCGCCAACGCCGGCAGGGCCCGCCGGGGGCTCGGCAGGGCCTGTCGGGGGCTGTCACTGGTCTGGCTGGCCATCCTTGGGGCCCCGGCGGGGTGCGAGCGGGACACCCGGTCGGTCGGCGAGGCCGCCCAGGATGTCCGGGGGACGGTTATCGTCGTAATCGGACCAAGCGAAACCGACCCCCAATGGCCCGGAATACGCGGCGGCGTCCAACGCTACGCCGCCCGGCTGCCGATCCTGCGGGTCCACTGCCCGGCGCCGCCGGACACGACGCCCGCGGCGCTGCTCGCCACCGTGGACCAGGCGCTGGAGCTACGGCCGGGTGTCGTGTGCCTGTGCGTGGATGAGCCGCAGCGGTGGCAACCGGCGGTCGAACGGATCGCCCGCGAGCGGGTGCTCATCGTGACGGTGGGTCAGGAGCTGGATGACCCGCGCATCGCGGCCCACGTGGGCGTGGACCTGCCGGCGGCGGCCGAGCTGCTGGGCGACAACCTCGAGCGCGTCGCCGCCGGCAGACAGAGCTACCTCCTCGTTCACGGGGCCGGTAGCGGGACACTGGCGACCCGCTGCTACCAGCGCTTCATGGAGAAGGCCCGGCGGCAGTTCGACATAAAGCTGCTCGCGGAGGGCAGCGCGGCGGACGCCGACGGGCGTGGTGACCGTGTCCTGACCGACCTGTTGAAACGCTACCCGCGGGCGGGGCTGGTCATCACGCTCGACGCCAACCTGTGGCTGCGTCCTCCGGCGGGGTGGGAGCGTGATCTGCGAGGACTGAGCCCAGATTTCCGCTTCGCCACGTTGTCGGCGGCCCCCGTGCTGTGGTCGCGGCTGGGACGGCCCGGCGGCGACGGGCAGGCGGTCGCCCTGGTGGGGCCGCTGGACGGAGACATCGGTTACGCCGCGGTCGAGGCCGCGACGGACGCGCTGCTGCGTCATCGGCAGGGGGCCCCGCGGATCATCCCGTCCGAGCTGGTCACGCCCGAGACGCTGGCCGATTTCGCCCGGCGTTACGCGGAGGCCGCCGGCGGGCTGGATGTCTCGGCGTTTCTGCCACGGGACGCGGGCGCGCCGACCGGCGGGTGAAACAACGCCGCGACCGCGAAGCACCTGGAGAGGGCGATCCCGGCTCGCCAGGAGGCTCGCCCTCCCTTCCCCTTGTGGGCGCGCGGGAGGGCGAAGCTCCTGCTGAGCCGCGGCTCAGCACTGGGGCTGCGCCTTGCCAAGTGGCTCGGCGGCCACCGGGGACGGGATCGGGCGTGTACGGCGAAGTCGAAGGTTCGGCGTTGACCGGCAGCTCCAACCCTCCCCCAACCCCTCCCTGGGAGGGAGGGGGGTAGCGCGGCTCCTAGTCGCGTGGTGACCGGCGGCGCGCGGTGAGGCGCCGGCCGCACAAGCCCAGTATCGTCAGCGGCAGCACGGTCAGCGTGCCGCTGCCGCACAGTCCCAGGAAGGACGAACCGGGGGTCGTGGGTGTGCCCGGCTGATTCGGCTCGCCGTTGTCGGACGTCGTCGGCGGTCCGAAGACGGGGACGCCGTTGTAGTTTCCGCCGGTCCCGCCGGTCCCGCCGTTGCCGTTGTTCTCGTCCTCCTCGAGTTCGGCGGGGTCGATCAGGGTGGGGATGAGCAGGAAGCCGCGCGTGGTCGCGCCCTGGGTGCCTTTGACGTTGCCCCAGCCGACGATCACGCCGTCGTCATTGATGTCGCGGGCCTCGGTCAGGGTGATGGACGGGGTGATGGTCGAACCGGACTCGGTCTTCAGGTACAGGAGCTCGTTCAGGTCCTGCATTCGGCCGCGCTGCCAGATGAAGGCCCGGCGTTCGCGGGCCTCGTTCTCCGCCCAGCCCACGATGACGCCGGTGTCGTTGATGCCCGACGCGGAGCTGAAGCCGTGATTGGGGTCGTCACGGAGTGTGCCGAGGTCCGTCATGATGCCGTTGACCCAGCGGAACGCGCGGGTGTAGTGCTCGCCGGTGGGCATGTCGAGGTCCGACTCGCCGACGATCACGCCGGTGTTGCTGATGGCGCGCCCCCAGCTATTGGAGCCGCCGAGCGTGCCGAGGTCGATCATCAGGGCGTTGGCGCCGTCGCCGGCGTCCAGGAACCACTGATCGGGGACGCCGTCGTGGTTGTTGTCCAGCGGGGTGAGCAGGAAGGCGCGGTACGCCGCCCGCCCGCTGACAGTGGTGTAGGAGTAGCCGGTGACTTCGCCGTCGTCGTTCACCGCCGTGGCGCTGCTCACGGGGTCGGAGGCCTGGAGCGTGCCGAGATCGATCATCAGGTCGTTTACGAGATCGACGTTCTGGTCGGTGAAGAACTGGCCGCCGGTCGGCCGCACCAGGAACGCGTGCGTGACGCCGTCGGAGCGGTCCGCCCAGCCCACCACGTGGTTGCTGTTGCTCACGCCCGTCGCGGCGCTGTCATAGGCTGTGTCGCACGGGTTGCCGAAGGTCCGCAGGTTCGTCAGGGCGTCGCCGGGGTAGGGCGTCGCCAGGTCGGTCAGCACGGCGGGGCGGACGATGAAGGCGTTGGTGATGATGATGTCGGGCGGGCAGTCGATGCTGATGCGGGCGGTACCGATGACCTGGTCCGCGTCCGAGATGTCGAAAGCCTCGCTGTAGTCCTGGTTGAACAGGGGGTAGGGGTGCTGGAGGTCGTAGTGGACCGTGCCGTGCAGGTCGGTGGTGACCCGGTTGTGCCAGTGCGCGGAGTGTTTCTTGCCGCCCACCTCGATGTACCCGACCACCTGGCCGGTGTTGTTGATGGCATAGGCCCGGGTCGAGCCGGTTTCCGCGCCCTTCAGTTCCAGCAACTGGTATCGCAGCACCAGCCCGCTCTGGGCGCGGGCCGCGCCGACCAGCACGAGGGCCGCGAGGAGCGTCGAAGCGGGCCGCGACAGCCACGGGCGGTGGATGGGGGAGCGACGAATCATGAGCGCACTCTCCACGGGGGCGGGGCCCCGGTTACCGAATCAACTCGTTGCGGACCCAGGTCACACGATTGGCGTTGACGTCGTCGGCGTCGATAACGGCCACCAGGTCGATGTCGCCGTCGCCGTCCACGTCGCCGTAGCCCAGCAGGCCGACATCGCCGGGCGGGTCGAAGGTCACGACCACGTGGCCGACCCACTCGTCGAACGGCGACAGGCCGGGCTCGTAGTAGCGGACCGCGCCGCCGGTGCCGCCAACGACCAGTTCCAGGACGCCGTCGTTGTCCACGTCGATCGCGCGGACCGAGCGCGGTTCAAAGGACTCGAAGTTGACGATGGGCACGGTGTACCAGTCGTAGCCGCGGTCCGAGACCGACTCGGGCTGCACGAAGACGACGAGTTGCATCTGGTCGGGGCTGGTGGCGATGACGTCCACGCGGTCGTCGCCGGTGACATCGGCCACGTCGATGGTGTACGCCCCGCGCACGCTGCCGATGCGGTGCTGGGGCCACACCTCGGCCGGATCGAGGGCCCCGGGGCCGCCGGGGTTCTCAAACCAGGCGACTTGCACGTTGGCGTCGTCGGTGGCGGTAGAGATCAGGTCGAGGTCGCCGTCGCCGTCCAGGTCGAACGCCCGCAGGTCGCGGGCGCCTTCGCGGTCGAGCACGGTGTGTCGTTCGTGCTGCCCGACCACCAGCGCCGTCCACCCCTGGCCGTTGACGACCGCGCCGGGGTTCAGCAACACCTGGATGGACCCGGCCACGATCTCGATGGGTTCCACCGGCGTGTCGGGTTTTGGCTCCAGGCTGACCTTGAGTCGCCGGGCGGCGGCGACGTCGTTGTCGCCGTCGTTGTCAAAGTCGGCGATCTCGACGCGGGTGTAGCCCTGTTCCACGGTGATGATGTAGTTGTCCAGGTTCGCGCCGGGGCCCAGGGTCTGGGCCAGGATGGCGGTCAGCTCGTCGTTGGTCAGCATCTCCGTCGTCTGGTCAATGAGCTCCAGATCGCCCTCGGGTTGCCCCCATTCCGGCAGCACGTGCGTCCGCCGCGGATTCGACGGGTGGTGCATGTACACGACGCCATCGCGCGTGGCGGCGATGATGTCGAGGCAGCCGTCGCCGTCGATGTCCCCGACCGCAACGTCCTGCATGTCGGCCCAGGGGTTCTCACCGCCGTCCAGCGTCAGGCTGGCATACTGCACGGTGTCGGCGTCGCCGTAGCTGAGCAGGATCTGGATGATGCCGACCTTGTCATGGTTGTAGCCGACGATCGGGTCCACTTTGCGGTCGTTGTTGAAGTCGATCAGGATCGGCCGGCGAGTCATGTCGCTGGGCAGGTACGTGACCGTGTTGACCACGCGGCCCTCGATGAACGTCCGTCCCTGAAGAAGCACGGCAGTGAAGCTGCCGGTGGTGCGGTCGGTTGTGAAGACGCTGCCGGCGACGGTGCCGTTGCCGCAGTGTCCGTCGAGCAGGCACCAGCGGTACTCCGGGGCGCAACTGGCCAGGCCGGCGATGAGCAGCGCGGTGGGCCAGACGGCACGGGAGGGGCGCAGGAGATCAGTACGCATAGTCGGGCTCCAATGGCCGCGGGCCGACCGGTCGGTCGACAACGGCGACTTCCCGCCTCGCTTATCGGGTCGGCTGTTCGCAGGGGAGGCTTGACTTGAGATCGGGCGCGGCCGTCGGTTCAGCCTTGTACCAACGCGGCAGAGGCGAATCGTTCCGCCGTGTTCCACCGCTCCCGGACCGCGGCGAGCACGGCGTCGACTTCCAGGCGCTTCAGGCAGGCGTGGTGGCCCAGTGGGCACTGGCGCCGATAACACGGGGCACAGTCGAGCGGGAGGGCCACGACGCGGGCCGCCCACGAATACGGCCCCGTCCGGGCCGGGCTGGTCGGGCCAAAGAGCGCAACGAGCGGCTTGTCCAGGGCGGCGGCGATGTGCATCGGCCCCGAGTCCTGGCAGATTACGAGAGTGGACAGCGCGAGCAGGGCGCTGAGTTCACGCAGCGTGGTCCGCCCCACGAGGTTGGTCACGGGCGCGGCGCACGCGGACGCGATTTGCTCCGCCAACGTCCGATCATCCGACCCGCCCGCCAGCACGACCGGCGGCAGCCCCTCCGCGTGCAGGCGGTCGATCAGGGCGGCGAAACGGTCCCCCGGCCAGCGCTTCGATTCCCAGCGGGCCCCCGGCAGAAGCGCCATGAAGGTATCGAGCGGTCGCCCGGCGGCATCAGCGAGCAGTCGCCTGGCCGCGGCCAGTTCCTCGTGGCGCAGGCCCAGGGGGAAGCTCGCCGCCCCGTGGCCGGGCACGCAGCGGGTGTCGGAACGCGAAGCGCCAGCGAGCGCGGCGTGCTGCGGTGCTCGCTGGCGCTTCGCGTTCTGATCGGTGGCGCCGGCGGCGACAGGGCGACACAGCACCTCGGCCAAGTGCAGGTTCTTGTCCACGGCGTGGGTGGCGTCGGGCGGGCAGGCGACACGCCGGGAGTAGAACAGCGGGGCCAGCTCGCGGGCCCGGGCGAAGCCGACGCGGCGCGGCGCCCCGCTGGCCCAGGCGAGAAAGCCGCTGCGCACCAACCCCTGCAAGTCGATCACCAGATCGAAGCGCCGCCGCCGCAATTGCCAGACGAAGCGGCCGAAGTCCGCCAGGATGCGTCGACTTTGCAGCAGGCGGCCGAAACGCCGGCGATCGAACACGATCACCTCGTCGAGCAGCGGGTGACCGTCGAGCAGAGGGGCGAAGGCGGTCCCGACCAGCCAGGCGATGTGCGCCCGCGGCCACGTTTCCCGCAGCAACGCCAGCACGGGCAGGGCATGGACAAGGTCGCCGAGGGAGCTCGGTTTGATGATGAGTATCCGCCGCGGCGACGCGCCCGCGCGGGGGCCTGTCGGTGTTCCGCTCGGCATGGGCCTCCGCGACGCCGGACTCCCGCCACGGCGGGCAAGCTCCGGTCCGGCGCTACTGGGACATTCGGGCGTCCCGCCCGCCTGTAGCGGCCGGGCTCCGTACCGGCCGTCAGCGTGTAGCGGCCGGGCTCCGTACCGGCCGTGGTCGGGCGCCTCGTCATCGCTGCTCATGCCGCGAAGTATATGCCTATCGGCGTCAGCGGTCGTGCGGCTCGGGCACGGGGGCCGCGGCGCCGCCGAAGACGCGAGCGATGCGTTCGCGGAGGTCCAGCACCAGGCCAAGCACGCTGGGCACCAGAATGAGCGTCCCGACGGTCGCGATGAGCAGCCCGCCGACCATGACCGCGGCCAGCCCGCGGTACAGCTCGCCGCCGGCCCCCGGAAACAGCGCCAGCGGAATCTGCCCGAAGATGGTCGTCAGGCTGGTCATCAGGACCGGCCGCACGCGGACGCGGGCCGCCTCGCGGACGGCCTCGACCGGCCGCAGACCGTGCAGCCGGAGGTTCTGGAGTGACTGGTCCACGAGCAGAATCGCGTTGTTGACCACGATGCCGACGAGAATGACGAACCCCAGGAACGTGAGCACGTCGAGCTGCTGCACGGGCTGCTCGCTGCTGAGCAGAGTGCCCCAGTGTGCGATCGAGAGCCCCAGGAACCCGCCGAACACCGCCAGGGGCACGCTGAACATAATGACGAAGGGGTAGATCCAACTCTCGTACAACGCCGCCATCAGCAGATACACAATGATGACCGACAGGAAGAAGCGGCTGCCGACGATGTTGGCCAGGGTCTGAAGCGTCAACCCCCGCCACTCGCCGACCATCGCGTTGCGGGCCGCCACGAGCTTGTCGGCGTTGCCGGTGAGGCTGACGAGGACGCCGGGGGGAATCCGCCCCTCCTGCCGCAGCTTGGGCTCGATTTCCTCTTTGATCTGGCGGATCACGGCTTCGAGGGCCATCGCCTCCGGCGGATTGACGGTGAGCGTCACGGCCCGCTGGCGCTCGACGTGGTTGATTTGCTCCAGCGCGGTCGTGTCAATCAGCCGGACGGCGGCGGAAAGCGGGACGATCCCGCCGACGGGCGTGTAGATCGGCACCTGACCGATCTTCTGCGTGGGTTCGCCGAGTTGTCCCTGAATGAGCAGCCGCAGGTCGATCGTGTCGCCGCCGGCCAGCCGATAGTCGCCGACATACACGCCATCGACCGCGGCTTCGACGATCTGGCCGACATCGGCGGCGGTCAGGCCGAGGTCCGCCGCGCGCTCGCGGTCCGGGACGACCTGGAGTTCGGGCCGGCCGAGGTTGAAGTTGGTGGGCGACGGCCGCGGCTGGCCGAAGGCCGTGTTGCACTCCATGTACATGGCGGAGGAGGCAGCGATGACCTGGTCGAGATTGTCGCCGCGAATCTGAATGTCCGCCGTGTTGCCGCCGCCAAACGTGAAAAGCTGCGTCTGGAAGAACATGGGGAAGACGCCCGGGATGCCGCCGGCGGCGCGCTGCAGCAGGCGCACCAGCGGCTTGACCCGCTTCGGGTCGCGGCTGGAGGCGCCCATGAAGCAGCCGCCATTGAACGACACCAGGAAGAAGTGGTCGATCAGCGGCGGGGGGGTGAGCCACTCGCGGCGGATGCGGTCGCGTTCGAGCCACGTGAGCCGCTTGCCGTCGCCTTGGGCGAGGTCGGGGATCGCGTTGGCGTCGATCATGCGCTGCGTTTGTTCGCGCCAGGCAGCGTCAAGTTGCCGCTGTTCTTCCGAGCCCGGCTCGACCTCCCAATAGGCGTGAATCCCGTCCTCAATGGTCCGGGCGATGCGCTCGAACTCGCCCAGCGTGTAGCCCGGGGGCGTCAGCAGGAAACCGAAGACGAGATTGCGGTTGCCCGCCGGCAGGTACGTGGCATCGGGGATGAGCAGGCGGGCCAGCCCGAGCGTGCCGCCGGCCATGAGCACGATCAGCGCCAGACGGAAGCGCGGCCGGAGGTTCACGCGCTCCACGAGCGCCGCCACCGCCGCCGCCACGCGCCCCGTCGGGTGCCGCTCGCTGGCGGGGATGTCCCGCGGGCGGCGGACGCCCAGCAGCCGCGCCGCCAGCGTCGGGATCACCGTCACCGAGACGATCAGCGACAGGCCGACGGCGGTGGCAATGGCGATGCTGATGTCGCGGAAGAGCTGCCCGGCCTCCTCGCGGACGAAAATGACCGGGATGAAAACGGCCATCGTCGTCAGCGTGCTGGCCAGGACGGCGCCCCAGACCTCGTTCGCCCCGTCCATCGCCGCCTGGAACGTCGCCTTGCCCATCTGCCGGTGCCGGTAGATGTTCTCCAGCACGACGATGGCGTTGTCGACGA
Source organism: uncultured Planctomycetales bacterium (assembly GCA_964462635.1). Taxonomy (GTDB): domain Bacteria; phylum Planctomycetota; class Phycisphaerae; order UBA1845; family Fen-1342; genus JBFMAI01. The sequence continues at coordinate 16,443 of CAYWYJ010000006.1, read as the reverse complement.
CCATGCCGACGGCGAAAGCCATGCCCGCCAGCGAGATCACGTTGAGCGTGCGGCCGAAGGCCACGACGGCGACGAATGTCCCGATGACCGTGACGGGAATCGCCAGCGCGACAACGAGGGTCGCCCGCCAATCCCGCAGGAACAAGAGCAGCACCGCCGTGGCCAGCGCCCCGCCGATCACGATGTTCCATTGCACCATGGCGATCGACTGGTGGATGTAGACCGTCTCGTCGTAGACCTGTGTCAGCTCCAGCTCGAGGCCACGGGCCCGCAGCACCTCGTCGTTCGCCCGCCGCACCGCGTCCTTGATCCCCTCCATGACCGTGATGACGTTCGAGCCCACTTCCCGCCGCACCGGCAACGACAACACCCATTTGCCCCGGGCGCGGACGAAGGAAATGGGCCGGCGGAAGCTCAGCTCCACTTCTGCCACGTCGTGCACGTACACCGGGCCGCCGGGCGTGTAGGCGATCACCGTGTCGAGGATTTCCTCGGCGGAGGCGTACTGGCCGACGGTGCGGACGGTGTAGTCGCGTTTGCCCTGGGCGCGGGCGCCGGCGGAGACGTTCGTATTCTGGCCGCGTAACGCGGTGACCACATCGCGGACCGTCAGGCCGCGGGCGGCGAGGGCCCCCGCCTCGACCCGCACCTGCATCTCCCGCTTCTTGCCGCCGTAGATGTCCACTTCCGCGACGCCTGGGACGCGATCGAGATAGGGCTTGATGTAGTCCTCCGCGAAATCCTCCAGTTCGCGGACCTGCTCCTCCTCGTCCGGGTCCTTGGCGTACAGGACGAGCCAGGCGATGGGCGTCTCGGCGGCGGCGTCGGCGGCCTGCACGGTCGGTTGATCGACTTCCAACGGGTAACCGGAGACCTGCCGCAGCTTGTCGGTCACGTCGCGCAGCGCGGTCTCCTTATTGACGTCGGGGTAGAACTCCAGCCGGATCGTCCCGCGGTTGTCGCGCGACTCGCTGGTCATCTTCCGCAGCCCCTTCACGCTGCGGAGCATCTCCTCCTGCCGCTCGATGACTTCCCGCTCCATCTCCTGCGGGTTGGCCCCCAGCCACCGCGTCTGCACCGAGATGATCGGCGTGTCCACGTTGGGCGTGAGCTGCACGGGGATGGCGAACAGCGACAGCAGGCCGAACAGGACGACCAGCAGCACGCCGACGGACACCCCCACCGGGCGATGCAAGCACAGGCGGATCAGGTTCACCGGAAGCTACTCCGCAAGGGGCACGGCTCGCTAATCACGGGGTCGTCGGGGCCGGGCCGGCCGCCGGCTGGGACGCGGCGGCGGACATCGGCGTTACGGGCGTGGGACCGAAGATCCGCTCGTTGCCGCGCGTCACAAGCTGGTCTCCCGCGCGGAGTTCCGGCGCCACCAGCTCGATCTCGCCGGCGATCTCGAGTCCCGTCTCGACCGCCAGAGGCACCGCCAGCGAACCGCCCGTGGGCCCCGGTCGCACGACGAACACCTGCTTGCTCGTGCCGCGGGGGACCACCGCGTCCTTGCTCGCCATCAGGCGCCGTCCCGCCGGTCCCGCCGGAACGTAGGCCCACACGAACATCCCCGGCAACAAGGCGTGGTCGGCGTTGGGCACGTCGATCTCGACGGGAAAGGTGCGGGCGGCGGGGCTGGCCTGCGGAATCCGGCGTGTGATCGTCGCCGACTGCGTGGCCCGAACGGCCTCGACCTCGATGGTGGCGGGAGCGCCGACCGTGGCGAAGACGATCGCCCGCTCAGGCACATCGACCCGCACCCGCACGGTGTCCATCGCCAGCAGCTCGCCCACCGGGCCGCCTTCGCCGATCCACTCGCCCGTTTCGGTCCGCTTGGCCACCAGGGCCCCGGCGAACGGGGCACGAATCCGCGTCTTGTCGAGGTCGCGCTGGAGCCGGGCGACGGTCGCTTCCTGAGCGGCCACGGCCTGCCGCGCGCGGGCGATGACCTCCGGCCGCTCGCCGTTGCGCGCACGATCCAGTTGAGCGCGCGCCTGGGCGAGATTGGCCGCCGCGGCGAGGTAGTCCATCTCGACGTCGTGTTTCTCCTTGTCGCTGCTCTGGCCGCGCTCGAACAGGCCGGCGACGCGCTGGCGCTCAAACTCCTGCTTGGCCAGGAGGGCTTCCGCCTGGGCGACGAGGGCTTCCAACCGGCGAATCTCCTCCGGCCGCTCCCCGTTCTCCAATTCCTCGAGTTGGGCGCGCAGCCCGCCCAACGTGGCCTGGGCCTCCTCCAGCCGCAGCCGCGCGACCGTCGAGTCGAGGCGGCAGATGACCTGCCCGGCCTCCAGGAACTGCCCCTCTTCGGCGTCGAAGCCCGCGATGAGGCCGCTAACCTCGGCGGCGACGACGGCGGTTTTGTCGGCCCGGATGGTGCCGACCAGCCGCAGCGCGGGCGGCACGTCGCGCTCGCTCACCGGGGACACCGCCACCTGCATCGGGCCGGGGCCCTGGGCGGGGGCCGGCGTGGCCGCGGACGTAAGTAACAGCGGAAGCACAAGATAGAGGGTCGGGAGCGGCGTTCGGTGCATAGGGGTTCTTCCGCGGGGCGCAGCCGACGTCGCGCTGGAGAGTCAACCTCGCCCTTCGGGGAGGCCGCGCGTGCCGCATTCCAAATGGGCATTCAGAATCACAAGACACCAGCCGGGAGGGCGAGCCTCCCGGCGAGCCGCGGCTCGGCACCTCGCCCTCCCATCTCGCACGACCGCGAATACCAGTTTAGGCGGACGAAGCCCCCGCGGCAACGCGGCCGGCCGGGATCAAGGATCGCGGCCGGCGGGTCGATAGTACGAAATGCGTTTGTTTCGCATGAGCGCCACGTTTGGAAGGTGCGAAGTGACGACCCTCGCCTGGCCTGGAAGACCCCTCGCCGTCGCCGAACGGCGGCCCGGCCGCCACCTCGTGGCCGCGATGGCGAGCGCGTCCGCCACAACCCCGCGGGCGTTTCGCGTACTGCTGCTGCTCGGGGTCGTGGTGACCCTGGGCCTGTGCGATTTGGTGTGGACGTACTTTCAGTCCGCGCGGGGGAACTTCCATGAATTGAACACCCTGGCGGCCGCAGCCCTGGGACGGGGACCCGGGGTCATGGCCGCCTACAAGCTGATGCTTCTGGCGTTGGGGGCCGGGGTCCTGTATCGGCTCCGCGAGCACTGGCAGGCTGAGGCCGCCCTGTGGTTGCTGGCGGCCTTTCACGTCGGGCTGGTGGCCTGGTGGCTGGCCTACCTTGAGGCCGTTGAGGTTTGCCTCCACGACCCGGCGATCGTCGCCACCGTGGCCCATTACTGAATCAGCGTGCGCGAATCCGCGCCGCGGGCCGTACGGCAAGGCTCCGCCTTGCCGCAGTCGCAAGGCGGAGCCTTGCGGCACGGTCGGCGCGACGTTGCTCACGCTGATATAGCCTGCCCCATGCGGGCGCGGAAGACGGCTGGGTTCTTCTTCGGGCGGAAGTATTCAGAGGTTACGGCTAAATAGGTACTCAGGATCATGGGGCGCCAACCGGGAGGACGAGCCTCCCGGCGAGCCGCGGCTCGGCAGGCCGGCAGGGTCGCCGCAGGAGACAGCCTCGCCCTCCCGTGTCGCACGACCGTGAATACCCATTTAGCCGAGCGAGCGGATGCGCTGCGCCCGGCTGGTGACCTTGGTCACGCGCAGGCCGAAGTTCTCGCCGACCTTCACACATTGACCGTGGCCGATCAGCCGGTTGTTAACGAGCAGATCGAGCGGCTCTTCCAGCGACTTCTCAAACTCGATGATCGCCCCCACCGACAAGTCGCGCACCGCCGCGATGGCCATCTGCCGCGTGGCCAACTGCACGACCACCGGCACGGTCAGCCGCAGGATACGCTTGACCTCCGGGTCGCCGGGAAGGTCCACCGCGGGCGGCGGGGCCTCCGGGACCGCCGCCGGCGCCTCGGTGGGAGCGAGCAGGTCGCCCGCCTCCTCCGCCAGCCCGGTTGCCTGCGACAGCAGGGCATCAATCTCGGATTGGTCGATAATCATGCGTTACAGCCGCAAGCCAGGCGGGCCGCACCACTCAGCGGCACGCCGGATAACCTATCGGTTGCCACCGACGGGCCCACAATTCGAGCATGAGCAGGGCCCAGAGGGGGTGTTCGTGATTGGCACGTCCGCATATATGGGCCTCGACGAGGCCGCGGAGCCACGTCGGATCGAACACGCGGGCACAGAATGCATCGGGGGTGAGGAGATGTTGCCGCACGAGGTCCTGTAACTCGTCCCGGAACCACATCCCCACCGGCACGCCGAAGCCCATCTTCGTCCGCGTGAGAATCTCCGGCGGGAGGCGGTCGCGGGCCCAGTCCTTGAGGAGCCGCTTGCCGCCGCCGCGATCGAGCAGCCAATTGAGCGGGAGGGACCGGGCGAAGGCGACGAGCTCCGGGTCGAGCAGGGGCGAGCGACACTCCAGACCGCACGCCATCGACGCGATATCCACCTTCGTCAGCAGGTCATACGGCAGGTAGCTGGCGAGGTCGGTGGCCATCGCCCGATCCGCGGCGGGGGCCCCGTCGCCGGCATCGTAGAGCTGCTCGAACCAGCGCACCGGCTCGTCGAGGTCCACCGCGGCCCGGAACTCCGGCCCGTAACCGGCTGCGAGCCAAGCCGGCGGGAAGACGTTGACCCACGCCAGATACCGGCGCGCCGGCGGCTCGCCCAGCGCCTGAAGGAACCGGTAGAGCCGATGCGCGCGCGTCCGCGGCCGGGAATGGGGCAGGACCGCGGCGGCGGCGGCGAAGACGCGGCGCAGCGGTCGCGGGACCGCGTCCAGCTTCGCCGCCACGTGGACCGCGCGGTAGCGATCGTAGCCGGCGAAGGCCTCGTCGCCCGCGTCGCCGGTGAGCACGACCGTGACCGCCTGGCGGGCCCAGCGCGAGACGTAGTACGTTGGAATCGCCGACGAGTCGCCGAAGGGCTCGTCGTAGTGCCACGCCAGGGTGTCCAGGACTTCGCGGGCCTGCGGCGTGACGGTGTGCTCGTGGTGCTCGGTGCCGAACCGCTGCGCGACGAGGCGCGCGTAGGCGGTCTCGTCGTAACGCGGGTCGGGGAAGCCGATCGAGAACGTCCGCAGCGGGGTGACGCCGAGCTCGTGCATCAGGGCCACAACCACCGACGAATCGACGCCGCCCGACAAGAACACCCCCAGTGGAACGTCGGCGATCAACCGGCGGCGGACGGCGGCGGTGAGCAGCTCGCCAAGACGGGCCCTCGCGTCCGCGTAGTTCCCCAGGAACGGCGTCGGGTCGAGTCGCCAGTACGCTCGCGGACGGTCGTCGAACGGTCGGCCGTGTTCCACCGTGAGCAGGTGGCCGGGCGGCAGTTTGCGAAAGCCGCGGTAGATCGAGTGCGGCGCCGGGACGTATTGAAACACGAGGTAGCGGTGCAACGACTGCGGATCCAGTTGTCGCGGCACCTCGGGCAACGCCAGGATCGCTTTGGCTTCACTGGCGAAATACAGCCGCTCGCCGAACACCGCGTAGCTTAACGGCTTCTTGCCGAAACGATCGCGTGCCAGCAACAATCGGCCGCGACGCTCGTCCCAAATGGCCAGGGCGAACATGCCGCTCAGTCGCTCGACGGCCCGTTCGCCGTGCTGCTCGTACAGATGGACGATGACTTCGCTGTCCGCCCGGGTGGCGAAGCGGTGGCCCTGCGTCTCGAGCTCGGCCCGCAGTTCGCGGAAGTTGTAGATCTCGCCGTTGAAGACGAGCCAGACCGTGCCGTCTTCGTTGCCGATCGGTTGGTGCCCGCCCGCCAGGTCGATGATCGACAAGCGGCGGAACCCGAATCCGCAGCGGCCCCGCGGGTCGAGGTAACGGCCGTGGTCGTCCGGGCCGCGGTGGACGAGTTGGGCCGCCATCGTGTCGAGGGCGGCCGTGTCCACCGGCTGCTCGGAGGTCAGACTCAAAATGCCGGCGATACCGCACATGCTGCGAAACTGCCCTGTGTCAGCGTGTCCGCCGACCGCCAAGCGGCTGGCAGCGCGGACAAACGTGCGTGCCGCGCTGGGCCACCCGCAGCGCGACGATCGGCGTCCCACACCGGCGACACGGTTGGCCGGTGCGGCCATAGACCCGCAACCGCTTCTGCATCCAACCCCCCGGGTAGATCCAGTCGATGGTCGTGCCGTGGGCGGCAATCGCCTGTCGCAGGACGCGGCGGATCGCCGTGTACAGCCCACGGATTTCGGCCGTCGTCAGTTTGTCCGACCGGCGCAACGGATGCAGGCCGGCGTGAAACAGGGCCTCGTCGGCATAAATGTTGCCCAACCCGGCAATCACCGATTGGTCGAGCAGCAGCGGTTTGAGTTGTCGGCGCCGTGTGCGCAGCCGCCGCTCCAAGCTGGCCGCCGTGAAGTCGCGGGCCAGCGGCTCCGGGCCGAGGTCCGCCGTTGTGGCCGCCAGATCGCGGGTGTAGATGATCCGCCCGAACTTGCGGGCGTCGCACAGCAGCAGCCGCCGGCCGTCGTCCAGTTCCCATACGGCCCGGACGTGCGCGGGCGGACGCTCGTGGTCCTCGCCCCATTCCAGTCGGCCGCTCATGCGCAGGTGGACCAGCAGCCAACCGTCGGCGAGCTCAAACACGATGTGCTTGCCCCGGCGCGTCAGGCGGGTGATCGTCTGACTGGCAAGCATCCGGCTGACCGTCCGCGCGCCGGGCGCGACGTTCCTGGGCCACAGCGAACGAAACGCGACGATGCGCCGGCCTTCCAGCCGCGGGCGGCACGTCCGCACAATGGTCTCGACTTCGGGCAGTTCCGGCACGGACGCATTGTAGTCGCGCGACGCCGGACGGCGTAGCCGGGGCGGCCCCGGCGGCCGACGGGCGACGCCGGCCGAGCACTCACGGCATCGCTCTGCTACGATAGAGGGCTGATCGGTTCGGCGCGGCTGAACAGCGGGTTTCGACGGCCGGCCCAAGACGAGTTGCAAAGGAATCGCGATGAGGGCGTTGTGTACACTGCGGATGAGTAACCCGTGTCCGGCGTGGCTGGTGGTGTGGGGGCTGGCCCTTGGCCTTGGGGGCTGCGAACGGCGGATGGCGCCGCCGCCCGCCCCGCCGCCCCCGCTCGACGGAAGCGGAATGCCGACGCGGGCCGCCACGCCGCCGGCCGTGGCGTGGCCGGCCCCGCCGACCACCGGGACCTTTCTGGACCGTGCCCCCGCCGCCGACCTGCGTTTCGTTACGTACAACGTGCTGTGGAACACGATCTTCGACGACGTGTCGCCGGTGCAGGCGGCGAAGTTCGTCCGGCTGGTGCGGGCCCTGAACCCGGACGTGCTGGCGTTGCAGGAGATCGGTTTGCACCCGGAAGACCGCGGCAAGGAGGGGGCGCGGGCCCGGACGGCTTCCGAGGTCGTCGAGGTGATGAACGCGGCGCTGCCGCCGCCGCCCGGCGCGACCTGGCACGCCTGGCAAGGCAGCGACAACGTCATCGTGAGCAAGTACCCGCTCCGGATGACGCTCAAGGACACCACGCCCCCCGGCGACCGCAAACAGGCCATCGCGCTCGTTGACCTGCCGGACGACCGTTTCCACGTGGACCTCTATGTGTTCAACAACCACTACAAGTGTTGCGGCGGCGAAGCGAACGACCCGCAACGACAGAAGCAATCCGACGCGATCGCGGCGTGGGTCCGGGACGCGCGGGCGCCCGGCGGCCACGTGGACCTGCCGCCCGGCACGCCGATCATCGTGGCCGGCGACCTCAACATTGTCGGCGGTTTCGGCCCGGTGCACACGCTGCTGGAAGGGGACATCGTGGACGAGGCGGCCTATGGGCCCGACGCGCCGCCGGATTGGGACGACACCTTGTTCACGGATCTTCGCCCGCGGCACAACGTGGACGGGGCGGACGAGTACACTTGGCGCGATGACAACGACCGTTGGCCGCCCGGGAGGCTCGACTTCATCATCTACAGCGACAGCGTGCTCGAACCCGCCCACAGCTTCGTCCTGAACACGGTCGCAATGAGCGACCTGGATCTGCAAGCGGCGGGGCTCCAGCGCTTCGACGTCACCGCCGACGACACCGGCCGCACGTACGACCACCTGCCGCTGGCAGTGGACTTCCGCGTGAGCGGCCACGTGCGGCCGGAGTGATTTCCCGCGGCCACGCTTCGCCCGCCAACGGCCCGCCGCCGCCGGGCGGGTACAATAGTGGGCCGGTTTGGGAAATCGCCGATGGCCCCGCAGATGCCGCCATCCAGCCTGCCCGCGCCGCCGCCGCGTTCGGCGGCCCGCTCGTTCTGGCGCCGCGCCGCGCGGTACCCGGACTTGTACACGTGGTACGTGTTCGTCTCGTCCCTCGACATCTTGTTCACCTGGCTGATCCTCCAGCACGGGGGGACGGAGGTGAACACGCTGGCCGACTGGATCATCGACCGGCATGACCTGCCCGGCCTGACCGCGTTCAAGTTCGCGGTGGTGGTGCTGGTCGTGCTCATTTGCGAGACCGTGGGACGGTTCCGGCACGAGACGGGGGCCAAGCTGGCCCGCTGGGCCGTGGCCATCAGCGCCTTCCCCGTCGTCGTCGGGGCGGTCCACCTGGTCCGCATCGCCCGCGGCGTGACGGGAATCGCGTCCGGCAGTATGTAAGGCTGAGGCCCCGCGGCGCCGGCGGACGGAGTCGTGATTCGTGGACGCCGATGTCCTTCGCATCCTCGATGTGAACGTAAACCGCACGCGAGAGGCGTTGCGGGTGGTCGAGGACCACGCGCGCTTCACGCTGGACGATGCGGACGCGGCGTCGGCGGTCAAACGCTGCCGCCACGAGTTGCGCGGCATCGTCGCGGCCCTCGGGGCCGACGCCCTGCTGACCGCGCGCGACATCGTGGGCGACGTCGGCCGCGATGTGAAGACCCCGACCGAGCTGCGCCGCGAGACGATCGAAGACGTCGTGCGGGCCGCGTTCGCCCGGCTGACCGAATCCGCCCGCGTGCTGGGCGAGTATGGCAAGGTCGTCTCCGCCGACGCGGCGGCCGCCGCCGAGCAGCTTCGCTACCGCGTCTATGAGCTGGAGCAGCGGATTGTCCTGCGGGGCACCCGGCGGCGGCGCTTCCGTGAGGTGCGGCTCTATGTCCTCATCACCGAGGCCCTCTGTCGGCGCCCGTGGCTGGAGACGGCGGCGGCGGCGATCGACGGCGGCGCGGGCTGTCTCCAGCTCCGCGAGAAGGGGCTGACCGACCGCGAGCTGCTCGATCGGGCCCGCCGGCTGCGCGAGCTGACGCGCGAGCGCGGTGTCCTGTTGGCCGTCAACGATCGACCCGACCTCGCGCGGCTCGTCGGGGCCGACATCGTTCACGTCGGTCAGGACGACTTGTCGGTCCGGGAGGTCCGGCATGTCGCGGGCGCGGCGGTGCTCGTCGGCAAGAGCACGCACACGCCGGCGCAATTCGACGCGGCGTTGGCGGAGGAGCCGGACTACCTCGCGGTCGGGCCGATGTTCACCAGCGAGACGAAGCCGCAGGCCCACATCGCCGGCCCGGAGACCCTCGCCGCCGTGCGCCCGAAAACCGACCTCCCGTTGGTGGCGATCGGCGGCATCACGGCGACGAACGTCACGCGGGTCTTCGCCGCCGGCGCGACCTGCGTCGCGGTCTGCGCCGACGTCATCAGCACTGACGATCCGGCCGCGGCCGCCCGGGCCATTCTCGCCGCCGCCCACGGGGCGACGTCATGAGCGAAATCCGCCGCAAGCTCGATGAATTGGCGGCCGGCTTCGCGCGGCGGCGCCCGGCGAGCGGCGCGACCGGTGCCACCCGGCAGCGCTCCGCGCTACCGGCGCGGCTGGAGGAGGTCCTCGGCGGCGGCCCGGCCAACGCGGGACGGGCGAGCTACTGGCGCGTCGACACCCCCTTCACCGCGGTGGGCGCCACGCCGTCGCTCGCCGCGTGGCCTACCGGTTTCGCGTGGCGGATGGCGGGGGAAGCGCGCGCAGCGCTCGACCCGCGGCGCACCATGCTGCTGGACATCGAAACCGGCGGCCTGGCCGGCGCGCCGGTGTTCCTGATCGGCGTCGTTCTCGCCGATCAGCAGCCGCTGCGAGTACGGCAACTGCTGGCGCGCGATTACCCCGAGGAAGAAGCGATCCTGCGCGCGGTGGCCGAACTCGCCGTGGAGCGCGACACGTGGGTGACGTTCAACGGCAAGAGCTTCGACGAACCGTTCCTGCGCGACCGGGCCACCGTCCACCGCGTGCCGCTGCCGTCGCCGCGGGTCCACGTCGATCTGTTGCACGCGGCCCGCCGGGCGTGGCGGCACCGCGTGCCGGATTGTCGGCTGGTGACGCTGGAACAACACATTCTCAAACGCCCACGGGTCGGCGACGTGCCGAGCTGCGACGTGCCCGACCTGTTTCACCACTTCATGCGGACCGGCAACGCCGCCCCGCTGCGGCCCGTGCTCGAACACAACCGCATCGACCTGGTGTCGTGCGCGGAACTGCTCGTCCGCCTGGCCGAACCGCCCCGCTAACCGGGAGGCAGTACCACAGGGACACAGAGGCACAGAGAAGAGCGAAGAGGTCAGGTACCACGGCTACCTGCCATCGCCTGACTGCGCAGCCGCGTGACACCGGGCGCGGGCTTGCGCACACGGCGCAACTTCACTGCCAACAAACCTCTGTGTCTCTGTGCCTCTGTGGTTCGTTTGGACATGTGGGTTGGAGCGGCCGCGACCGACCCTACTTGAGCAGATGGGAATCCGTCGCGCTGGTCGGCCCCTCGCGCCCCGTGTAGTGGCTCACGCCGTGCAGCGTCCAGATGTTGTCCCCGTCGACGCCGACCAGGGGCGTGATCGTCCACTTCACCTCTCCGCTCAGCGTCAGAATGTTCTGCCCCGCGCCGCCGTGCGCCCGCGAGTTGGCCCGGGTGGCGTCGAAACGTGGCAGGCGGCGGGCGTCAAAGAGCGGGAGGCCTTCGTCGAAGAGCGGGTTCTCGTCGGCGAGAATGGGCTGGCGGGGATCGTCGCGGCCCGACGGCCGCACGCCCGCCATGTTCTGATAGGCGTAGCTGACGTTGCGCCCTTCCAGGAAATCGTCGTGACGCTGGACCTCGCTGGCCGGCATCGGCACGTGCGGCTGCGATGGACACACGAAGACGCGCGGGTCCAGCACATAGGCTTGCAGGAGGAGCGGGTAAACATGCCGGCGGTTGGGGACCACCTGGACGCTCGTATCGCCCGTCGGCTGCCACGACCGCCCCGGCCCCCAGCCCGCGAACGGCAAACTGGCGTTGTACGTGTTGAGGTACTGCTGCACGCCCGCGCCGAGCTGGGCCAGGTTGTACGAACACCCCAGCCGCTGCTGCCGCTCGCGCAGGTGCAGCATCCCCGGCAAGCCGAGCCCCACCGCCAGCACGACCAGCGCGGCCACTGCCACCACGTCCGTCAGCCGCCCCAGGCGGAACAGCGGCGCCGAGTGCCGCTCAACATGCTTCGTCAGCCGGTCGGCGGGCCGGACGACCCGCGGCGGACGACCCGCGGCGCGCACGCGGGCCATCGTCCGGGCCGGCAGGTCCGCCGGCATGGGCTGGTCGCGCAGCAGGCCGAGGGCGGAAAACACACTTTGGAGTGCTTCGTGCTCTGCCTTCAGCCGCGGGTCCGCGTCGATGCGCCCGCGCAATTCGGCCTGCTCCGCTTCGGACAAGTGCCCCAGGTGCAGGTCGAGCAGCCGGGGGTCGAACTCGGACGTGGGCGTCTCGGACATCACTCCTGCGCTCCAGGCGGCGGTCCGGCCCGCCCATCGGGCGAGCGGGCCAGCCACAACGCGGCAAATCGATTGACCGCGGCGTGCAGCCGCGATTTCACCGTTCCGACCGGGATGCCGAGGATTTCGGCAATCTCCGCATACGGGAGCCGGTGGAAATGGCCCAGTACCAGAATGAGCCGCTGGGCTTCCGGCATTTCAGACATTAAGGCCCGCACGCGTTGCCGCAGCTCCCGCGTGGCCAAGTCGTCGTCCGCGGTGGCGCCGGCCGCTTCCAGCCAGTCGCCCAGCGACGCCGATTCCTGGCCGCCCGTCGGCTGGTCCAGCGACTGGGCCGGCCGGCGTCCACGGGCCCGCATGTAGTCGCGGCCCTTGTTGGCGGCGATGGTGTACAACCAGGGCTTGAAGCTCCGCGACGGGTCGAACGTGCCCGCGGACAGGTGGACCTGAAGAAACGTCTCCTGAACGAGGTCGTCCGCGGCCCCGGCCTTGCCGACGAAACGCTGAAAAAACGCATACAGGTCGTCGGCATAGCGGGCCACCAGGATCTCGAACGCGCCGGGCCTTCCAGCCAAGTGCTCGGCCAGCAGTTCCTCGTCGCGTTTGTTGTCCACCGTTCACTCCAGTGTTACGACGGGACGGATCAGCGGTTCAGAGCCGGGCCGCGATGGCGGACGCGGTCCTTGGGGCCGCGGGTTGCGAGTTATCGGGCCATGCCCGCTCCCGCCCCCACATCCTAGGGATTTTCGGGCTATGTCGGTATCCAGGGAAATCGAACACTGCACGGGAGAGCGAGGCTCCGCCGAGCCGCTGCCTCCGGGCGAGCCACGGCTCCGCGGGATCGTCGCCCTCCGGTGTCACGCGGTCGCGAGAGCCCACTTGAACCCCCTCATCCTAGCCGCAGCCGCCCGGGGCCTCCCAGCCCGAAGAGCCGCGCCGCGTTGCCCCCGGCCACCTGCTCGAACTCGACGCCCGGGACTGTCTTGCGTAGCTCGTCGAGCAGCGCGATCGTCCGCGGGATGTGGGCGTCGCCGTGCCGCAAGGCGTCGGTGCCGAACAGCACCCGGTCGGCCCCCAACGCCCGGATCGCCGCCCGAATGCCGTCTCCGTCGGCGTGGGACGTGTCCACGTACACGTCGGCGGCCTTCCGCTTGCACGCGGACCCCACCGCGTCCAGCAGCGCCGCCCGCGTATCCGCGCTGCCCCCGCAGCAACACAGGATGACCGGCACGCGCGGGTGCCGCTCGGCCAGGCGCACGACCCGGGCCGGCGTCGCCGCGGGCGCATCGGTCACGCAGAACAGCGCGGGCCGCACGGTCCGCTCCAGGGCCGTCAGGTACGGGTTGAGCAGCGGGTCGTCCGCCTCGTAGTGATTGGCCGCCGGGGCAAAGACCACGCCGGCGAAGGGCTCGGTCGCCAGGGCCCCCGCCATCGCATCGGGCTGGCTGTCGAACTGCCCCGCGCGCACCCAATACAGCGGAACCAGGCGGGACTGTGAGCGGCACGCCGTCAGACAGGTCTCATTCGCGTCGACCTCGTCCTGGTTCGCGGCCCCCCGCGGCTCGGCCGCCGCGTCCTGGTTCGACACCAGCACCGCGTCGAGCCCGCACGTGCCCGCATAGAGGCCGATCCGTGTCGGCCGGGCGGCCGCCGCCGAAAGCTGGCCGATGTGCGCGTGAACGTCAACGAGCATTCGCATGCTCCGAACCGAGGGCCGTGGCGGTCGCCGGCCGCCGGCGCCGAGCGATCGCTGGTCGGGACGATGCTAATGCGGACCCGAGGGAGCGGCAATCGGGCGCGGTATGGGGAGCGTGACCGGGTTCCCGGTCCCGGCCCGGGAGCTTGCCGCCTCAACACACGGTCGCGCCTCGGTCCGAGTCGGCCGCAGGAAATGCTTGACGCGACAGCGGCCGGCGGAGTACAAGGAACTTGGCGAGGAGTGCGAGCCAGGGGAAAGATGGTCCGCCACTGCGCTGGAATATCGGTCCTATTCAAGTCGGGATAGCACGGAGACCTGCATCATGGCACTACGCTTGGCGCTCGTAGCCGCGCTGTGCGGCTGGCCGCTGGCTGCTGTCGCCCAGACCCTGACCCACGTCGAGATCACGACGGCGGATGCCCCGGCCCTGGCGGCGGCCCTGGAGCGGGAAGGCTTCGACGTGGTTGAAGGTTCCGTGACCGCCGGTCGGCTGGAGGTCATCGCCTCGGACCGGATGTTGGTCCTGCTGGAGGAACGCGGGCTCGAGATGCGGGTGCTGGGCGTCAGCCGTCCGCTAACGGAGGTCTTCGGCCAGGATATTCCCCCCGGCTACCCCGATCTGGCGGCCATCAACAATCAGTTGCAGCAAACCGCCGCGAATTACCCGGCGATCTGTCAGTTCGTGGACCTGACGGCCACGTTCGGGGCCCCGGTCACGTACGAAGGCCGGCACCTGTACGCGGTCAAGGTGTCCGATAACGTGGCGCAGGATGAGGACGAGCCGACATTCCTGCTCGTGGCCTGCCATCACGCCCGCGAGATCGTCACGCCCGTGATCGCCCTGTATGCGCTGGAGCAATTCACGACGAAGTACGGCGTGGACCCCCGCATCACGACCCTGGTGGACAACTACGAAATCTGGATCGCCCCGGTGTGGAACCCGGACGGCTACCAGTACATGTACTACACGGAGAACATGTGGCGGAAGAACCGGACGGTGTTCACGGGCGGGACCGGGGTGGACCTGAATCGCAACTACCCGTTTGGGTGGTCGTCGTCCTGCTCCGGCAGCACCAGCCCGTCGTCCGACACGTACAAGGGCCCGTCGCCGGCGTCGGAGTCCGAGACGCAGACGATGGTCCTGTTTGCCAACGACCGGCACTTCACGAAGGTCGTGGATTACCACTCGTCCGGCCGGGAGGTGCTGCCAGGCTACTGCTGCCACACGCACCCGTTCGACGCCTACCTGGACGCCGAAGCGACCGCGATCTCGCAGGCGTCGGGCTATGGCGGCGCGATACGGACGCCGAGCGCCGAGGGCGAGGAGCAGGAGTGGCAACTGGCCAAACGCGGGACGTACGGCTTTCTGATCGAGACGCACACCGAGTTTCAGCCGACGTACGCCAGCGCCCAGGCCGAGGCGCAGATGGTGTTTCCGGGTGCCCTGTACATCCTGGAGCGGCCCATTCCGCTCTCCGGGCACGTGACCGATGCCGTGACTCACGCCCCGGTGGTGGCGGACATTGAGCTGGTGGGGATCAACTTCCCCAACGGCGAGACGAACTACAGCGAGCCGCGGTTCGGGCGCTACCACGTCTTCGCGCCGCCGGGCAATTACCAGGTCCGTTTCTCGGCCGCCGGGTACGAGCCGCAGGTTGTCCCGGTGACGATTGTCGCTAACACGGCCAAGATCGTGAACGTCCAGCTTGCGCCGCCGACCGGCCTGCGGGTGCGGCCGTGGGACGGGCTGCACGCGCTGGGGCCGCACGGCGGCCCGTTCAGCCCGGGGTACGTCGACTATACGTTGGAGAACCTGGATCCGACGCCTATTCAGTACCAAGCAAGCAAGACGGCGAACTGGCTCGTGCTGACCAACGCGGCCGGGACAATCCCGCCGGCGGGGTCGGCGGTCGTGCGGGTCGCCATCGGGGCCGCCGCCAACGGGCTGCCCAACGGGAACTACACGGACGTCGTGCAATTCGTGAACCTGACAAACCACGTCGGCGACACGACGCGCGACGTGCTGTTGGAGGTCGGCGTGCCGACGGTCCAGTACGCCTGGAACATGGACACCAATCCCGGGTGGTCGATTTCGGGCGGGTTATGGGCCTGGGGTAAGCCGACCGGCGGCGGCGGGGCGTATGGCGGGCCTGATCCGACCAGCGGCTACACCGGGCTCAACGTGTACGGTTATAACCTGAACGGCGACTACACCAACAACATGCCGGAGTACCACCTGACGACCCCGGCCATCGACTGCTCGAACCTGACGCAGACGAGCCTGCGGTTCCGGCGTTGGTTGGGCGTCGAACGGTTTACCTACGACAAAGCCTATGTCCGCATCAGCACGGACGGGTCCAACTGGTTCAACGTGTGGAACAACCCCGACAGCGAGACGGCCGACTTGAGCTGGGTCGCGCAGGAGTTCAACATCTCGACGTGGGCCGACAACCAGCCGACGGTGTACCTGCGCTGGACGATGGGCATTACGGACAGCGGTTGGACCTACTGCGGCTGGAACATCGACGACGTGGAAATCTGGGGCGTCGCCGCCCAGGCGTACCCGGTCGGCGACCTGAACTGCGACGGAAACGTGGATTTTGGCGATATCAACCCGTTTGTGTTGGCGTTGACCAACCCGGCGGGGTATGCGGCGCAGTTCCCGAACTGCGACATCCGGCTCGGCGACATCAACGGCGACGGCCGGGTGGACTTTGGCGACATTAACCCGTTTGTGCGTTTACTTACGAACCCGTAGCGGCCCGTTTCCGTGGTGACCGACATCTCGTATGCCCCAGGTGATTCGCGGCGTGCGGCGCCGCTTCGATTCGCTGTCAGGCGAGGAGACACAAGGTGATGCGATCAACGGAAGCACTGGTCCTCGCCCTGGCCGTACTCGGCGCGGGCGCCGTCCAAGGCGGAGAGATTCACTCGTACCTGCAGTCGGTCCTATCGAACACGGCGCCGGACAAGCCGGTGTCGACGTTGGTGTTCCTGGCGGATCAGGTTGACCTGGACG
>CAYWYJ010000005.1:35767-63662 GCA_964462635.1 uncultured Planctomycetales bacterium | reverse complement strand
GGCAGGCAGTCGCGGCGCAGCGGGAGTTCGGCGGCGGGATCCGCAACGTCGTCTTCATGGGCATGGGCGAGCCGCTGGACAACCTCGACGCGGTCATCCAGGCGGTGCGTGTGCTCACGGACCGGGAGGGCCTGTCGATGGCCCGCGAGCGGATCACGATCTCCACCGTCGGGCGGACCGCCGGGATTCGCCGCCTCGCCACGCTGGGCTGGCGCCGGCTGAACCTGGCGGTGTCGCTGAATGCGCCGAACGACGCCATTCGTTCGCGGATCATGCCGGTGAATCGGCGGGAGCCGCTGGCGGCGCTGCGCGACGCGTTGCTGGCGTACCCCCTGCGGAAATGCCAGTTCTTCATGATCGAGTACGTGCTCATTCCCGGGGTGAACGACGCCCGCGAGCACGCGGCGGAACTCGTCGAGTACCTGCGCCCGCTGAAGTGCGTCGTGAACCTGATTCCGTACAACCCGCGCCACGACTCCCCCTGGCCGGCACCGACCGAAGAGGCCGTCCTGCGGTTCCAGTCGTGGATTCAGGACGCCGGCCGCATGTGCAAGCGCCGCATCACCAAGGGGCGGACCCAAATGGCCGCGTGTGGGCAACTGGGCAACCGCGCGCTCGCCCGCCGCAAACCCTAACATGAATGAACACCACAGAGACACAGAGGCACAGAGAGAAGCGAAGCAACCACGTGACACGAGCGGCCGTCATCGGCCAGTTGCGCAACGGCCTGTCGCCCGGCCTGCGCGCTTGCCCATCCGGCGCAACTCTGCTCTCCGCGAACCTCTGCGCCTCTGTGCCTCTGTGGTGAAACATCCGGGCCGGGCGCGCCGGTTGGGGCTGGGAAGCCGTCAGTTCGCGGCGGCCGGCCGCAGGCGGCCGTCCTCCAGCCGCAGCACGCGGTCGGCCTGGCCGGCGATACCCGGGTCGTGCGTGACCATGACGATTGTCTGCCCCTCCGCGTGCAGGTCCTTGAGCAGCCGCATGAGTTCCGCCCCCGCCGTCGCGTCGAGGTTGCCGGTGGGTTCGTCGGCGAAGAGGACTTCCGGGCCATGCACGAGCGCGCGGGCCATGGCCACGCGCTGGCGTTCGCCGCCGGAGAGCTCCGCCGGCCGGTGCCGCAGCCGCTCGCCGAGCCCGACGCGGTTGAGGATGCGCAGCGCGTCCTGACGGGCGGCCCGTCGGGCGGTGAACCAGCCGCCGACGGACGTTCCCACCATGCGTGTCAGCAGGACGTTTTCGAGCACATCCAGCTCGGGCAGCAGGTGGTAGAACTGGAAGACGAAGCCGAATGCCCGGCGCCGCAGGGCGATCCGTGTCCGTTCGTAGCGGGAGAGGACGTCGAGGGCCGTCGCGAAGAAGGCCCGCTGCCGCGGCGGGGCGAACACCGGCCGCCCGCGAAACAGCACCTGCCCATCCTGCGGTACGTCGAGCGCCCCGAGCACGTGCAGCAGCGTGCTCTTGCCGCTGCCGGACTTGCCCATGATGGCCACGAACTCGCCCGCCTCCAGCCGCAGGTCGCAGCCGCGCAGCACCTGGAGCCGCGCACGACCCATGACGTAGGTCTTGTGGACGCCTTCGGCGGCCAGGAGGGGGCTATTCATAGCGCATCGCCTCCACGGGCTCCATCGCGCCGGCCCGCCACGCCGCCGCCACGGACCCGAGTGTCGCCGCCGCGATCGCCGCCGCGATGACCGCGACGATGTCCTCGGTGCGCACGGTGTTGGGGATGGCGTCGAAGGAGTAGACCGCGCGGTCCCAGACTTGCAAGGCGGGATTGAGGCGGGTGAGGGCGTCCTGGATGTCGTTGATGTAGCGGACGAAGTAGTAGCCGCCGACGGAGCCGAGCGTGCTGCCGACGACGCCGACCGCGGCCCCGTAGATGACGAAGATCAGCGCGACGCCGCCCGACGACGCCCCCAGGGCCTTGAGGATGCCGATGTCCCGCGTCTTTTGCAGGACGATCATGTACAGGATGCACAGCACCAGGACGGCGGCGACCAGCGAGATGATGCCGAACAGGATCGTGACGAGCTGCCGCTCCTTCTCGACCGGGGCGATGATGTGGGCCTGCGATTGCTCCCAGGTCATCGCCTCGATGACGCGGATGAGCTGAATGTCGTTGAGGTCCAGGCGGCCGGCGAAACGCGGATCGGCGGCCAGACCGCGGTAGTACGCCGCCAGCCGCCCCGTCAGCGCCCGCGCGTCCACCCCCGGGGCGATCTTCATCTGAATCTGCGAGCAGCGCGGCGGCACCTGGCCGATCGTTTCACCCGTGGCCGGGTCCACCCGTTCCGCCGCGTCCATCCGCAGCAGCTTCTGCAAGAGCGTGAAGTCGCAGTACACGTGCTTGGAGTCGATCTCGAAGATGCCCGTCCGCGAGTCGTCCGCGTAGCGCAACGGCTGCTTGATCGGCGTGTCCACCGTCCCCGTCGTGGACATGGGCAGCAGCGTCAGCGTCACCAGGCAGCCGCGCGGCATGTACCAGAAACGCTCGTACCGCCCGTCCGACAGCCGGCGGGCGATGATGTCGCGGCCGATGATCAGCCCCGGTCGCGGGTCGCCGCGCAGCTCCGGCGGCCCGAGCGCTTCGACCGTCTCGTACTTGCCCACGATCGGCGGGAGGCCGGCGGCCCGCAGCGTTTCGGCGAACTCCGCGGCCTGCGCTTCGGCCTCCGGGAGCCCCGCTTTCCAGCTCTTTTCGAGGGCTTCCTGAAACGGCCGCGGCAGCACCGGCCGCGGGCCCAGGCCCACGACCTCGCCCTGCTCGCCGCGCCAGGGGATCGGGGGTTGTTCGAGGTCGAACCCGATCAAGGGTTGGCGCTGCTCGGCCAGGGTCGTGGTGCCGGGGTAGTACGTCTCGTAGTAGAGGCTGCCGCGGAAGGCATTGACCTCGTACACGTCCTCCAGCCGCAGGCCGACCACCTGCACGGTGCTGGTCTGGGACGTGCCCTGGAAGCGCAGCAGGCCGTAGGAGTAGATGACGGGCGTGGCCTTCACGACCTCCGGCCAGGCCGACACGTCGGCGATGAACTCCTCGTACAACGGGAAGCCGCTGTATGAGCGATTGTCGAGGATGACGTCGCCGAGCAGCCCCCGCGCCTTGGTCTTGAGCTGGTCCAGGAACCCCCCCATTACCGACATCACGATCAGCACCATCGCGGTGCAGAGCATCACGGCGGCGATCGCGAAATACGCGATGCGGCGCTTGCGCAGATAGCGGAGCGTGAGGAAGAGTTTGTACACGAGGGAGAGTTATACGACGGCCCCCCCCGGTGGTCCAACGGGCAGTGCCCGCCAGCAGACCGGCATCTCGAGCTGGCGGCATTGGCGTCGTGGTCCCGTGAGACCAATGCGCGCCCGGTCGTCAGTGGTGTGACGGTGGCGCGGTCCGCGCGGCCATTTGCCGATCGTGCATTCGCCCCAGCAGCAGTTGCGCGCCGACGGCCCCCACGAGCGCCAGCCCCATGTCTTTCTGCGTGTCCCACACGTCGCCCTGAAACGCCAGGAACGCCTCGGCCGCCTCGCCGGTCGCCGCGGCGACGCCCCACTCCAGCAGCTCGTAGACCGCGCTGAGCCCCAGGCACACGCAGCAGATCAGGAAGAACAGCCACCCGCCGCGGCGCAGCGGCGAAGTCCGCAGCAGGACCTCCCGCGCTACGATCGCCGGGACGAACCCCTGCGCCAGGTGCCCCAGCCGGTCGTAGTGAT
Source organism: uncultured Planctomycetales bacterium (assembly GCA_964462635.1). Classification (GTDB taxonomy): domain Bacteria; phylum Planctomycetota; class Phycisphaerae; order UBA1845; family Fen-1342; genus JBFMAI01. The sequence goes on along the minus strand of CAYWYJ010000005.1, from coordinate 59,954 downwards.
TGCGGCTCAGGTGGAACGCCTCGCGGACCCAGTGGCCGAGCGGGACCTCCAAATAGGTGTAGTGCCCGCCCACCAGCAGGATCGCCGCGTGTGCCGCCATCAATGCGTACGCCAGGGACGTGAACGGGAAGCGGCGGTACGTCGCCACGAGGACCGCCACACCGGCCACCGCCGGCGTGACCTCCAAGACCCAGGTGAACCGGTCCGTCGGCTTCCATCCCGACCACGCCAGCGCCGCCAGAAACAGGGCCAGCAGCACCGGCGGAAGGCGACGGACGACGTTCGGCGTGTCTTCCATGTGGCACCGATCCGGGTATTTAGGAAAGTGGGACCACGAACGAGAGAGCGATCCTCCCGGTGAGCCGCGGCTCGGCAGGCCGGCAGGGTCGCCGCGGGAGACAGCCTCGCCCTCCCAGGCCGCATCGCCGCGATTGCTCATCCGGGACGCCACCAGCTCGCGCACGCGCCGGCCGCCGCGGCGGCCAGGCCGGGATTATAATGTCGCGGTCCCGCACCCGGGGCCCGCGGGACGTGCGGTGATGCGCCCCTCAGGAGTCCGGCCCGGATGCCTGGAACCGCGAAGGACGGCCGAGACGGCGTGGTCATCACGGTGCGTGACCTCGTCGCGCGCTTCGAGACCGCGCAGGGCGAGCCGCTCACGGTTCTCGACGGCGTCAGCTTCGACGTGGTCCGCGGCGAGACGCTGGTCATCATGGGCGGCTCGGGCTGCGGCAAGAGCACACTGCTGAATTGCCTGATCGGGGAGATCGAGCCCGACGAGGGCGAGATCGTCTATCACCTGCCGCACCTGCCGCCGACCAACCTCGTGACGGCGGACGAGGCGACGCGTAATGCGGTCCGCAAGCAGTTCGGCATCCTGTTTCAGTCGGGGGCGCTGTTCAGTTCGCTGACGCTGGCCGAGAACGTGGCCTTGCCGCTGAAGGAGCACTCGCACGTCGCGCCCGAGATCATCGACATCGTGGTGGCGATCAAGCTCCAGCAGGTCCGCATGTTGCCGCACCGCGACAAGTACCCGGCGCAGCTCTCCGGCGGGCAGAAGAAGCGGGCCGGGCTGGCACGGGCCACCGCGCTGGACCCGCAGATTCTGTATTACGACGAGCCCAGCGCCGGCCTCGACCCGGTGACGTCGTCGGCGATTGACGAGCTTATCATCGACTTGTCGCGCAAGCTCCAGGTCACCAGCGTCGTCGTGACGCATGAGATGGACTCGGCGTTCCGCATTGCCGACCGGATGATCATGCTCCAGCAGGGCCGCATCCTGCGCATCGCGCCCCGGGACGCCTTCGCCCGCCTGCGCGACAGCGACACCGCCCAACTGACCGACCCCGAAGACCGACTGATTCACCAGTTCCTACGCGGCGGGACCACGGGGCCGCTGACCGACGCGGAGGGCATGAGCGAATATGAGAAAATCCTGGTCGGCGTGAGGACCACTCACTGACGTTGGCCCCCCTTTGGACGGATCGGCCGGCACCGGTGGACCACCGGTGCCGGCCGAATGTTGTTTCTCCAGCTTCCGCCCGCGGAGCGCCCGTCAGGCCGCGCCGCGGCGGGTCGGGACTAAACGACCGTGCGCGAACATGCGGCGCGGGAGGGCGAGGCCCCTGCCGAGCCGCGGCTCGCCGGGGGGCTTGCCCTCCCCCCGCGCGCCGGCGAATCGCGCACGACCATCTAGCGACGACGCAGGACCACCAGTCCCGCGATGCCGAGCAGCAACACGCTGGCGGGCTCGGGGATCACGAGGTAGTCGATGTAGCGGCCGCCGCCGGAGTACACGAGGGTGCTCTGGCCGGTGCCGACATCGTAGATGTACGCGCCGGTGCCGCTGGTCCACATGATGTTGCCGTTGCCGAGCTGATACACGCCGCGGGCCCCGGAGGCGGTGAACGAGCCGAGCAGGGCGCCGGTGTTCACGTCCAGCCGTACGACGTTGTTGGACGAGAAGCCCGCCACGAGGACATCGCCGTTGGTCGCGTAATTCATCTGCTCGGCGAAGTTCAGCGACGTGGTGTTGTGGAACGTGCCGAGCGAGGCGCCGGCGAGCGTGAAGCGATGGATGTCGTCGTTGGCGCTGCTGGACGAAACCAGCATGGCCCCCTGGTGCTCCAGGATGCCGAACGGGCTAGGGGCCAGCCCGACGGTCGAGAAGGACCCCTTGTTGTTGCCCAGCACGTCAAACATGATCACCGCGTTGCCCGGCGCGCCGTTGGCGGTGCCGGAGTTGGTGACGTACACGGTGTCGCCGATCAGCCCCATGCCGCGGATGTTGTCCATGCCGCCCGTGATGGGGGTCAACGGGTTGCCCAGCACGTCCCAGCGGGCGATGCGGTCGCCGACCTGCTCAGAGACCCAGATCTCGTTGCCGACTTGCAGCGCGTGAACGGTGGTCCCGCCCTGGAGCGCGAAGTAAGTCGGGTTCACGACCGACCCGTTGTATGGATCGAACAACACCAGTTGGTTGTTCGTCGAGTCGGGCATCATCAGGTACTGCGCGTGCGCCGCCAGGGGCGCGGCGGCCAGCGCAACAAGAACGGCCAGTGTAATGCGATGAAACATCTCTCTCCTCCTTCTCCGGCGTCCGCGAGGCGCGGACCCACAATCACGATTCTGTACTGCCACATCCTATCAGATCCTGTCCAGTTCTCCAACCGCTGCTGTCCGGGTTTCACGCTGGGCATATTCGGACCTTTGCGGCGGTGGCTCGTGGCCGGCCACTGCCTCGGGGGGGCGGGCGTCAACAGCCGGGGGCGAAGCTCGCCGAAACCCCCGATCCAGGCTGGCGACGACCGCTGGGCCCCGAGAGGCCGACCGAAGGCGTCCCGCCAGGGCGGGCCGCCACCCCTGCACGGCGAGCAAGAAACGAACGTGCCCCATCTTCCCGGGGGCGTGACCAGGTTCTGTGGCACCGGTTGGAAGCCTACCGGCGTGGCGAGCAGAAAGCCCAGCGGGCGACTGAATGTAGCCCCGGGCGTGAGCCCGGGGATCCGCGAGGCGTTATTAACCCCAGAGCCCGCGTAGCGGGCGACTGAGGCTTCAGTCGCCCCCTGCGGGGGCTCCCGTGGGGGGAACCAGCCCGTGACCCCGGGCTGCCGCCCCGGGGCTGCACTCAAGCGCCCCTCTGGGGCTACACACGGGCCGGTTGGTGCCTGGACACGCTTGCTCGTGCCCACATCGCACTCGGTGGTTGTCGGGTGCCACAATCCGTGGTCACACCCTTCGCCGGCGCCGCCCCGGGCCCGTGTTTGACGCGCCGGCCGGTCGCCGTCAAAATGCGTTGTTTTGACAGCCAGAGGGAGGCTTGGTCATGGACGCGACGATGGCGCGGAAAACCCGATGGTTGGTCTGGGGCACGGCCTGTGCGGTCGCGTGCGCCGGGCTGGTCGGTCTGACCGGGTGCAGCGGGCTGGGCGGCGGCGGCAGCAGTCCGGGCGTCAGCACCGGGCCGCCGGCCTCCCCCGTCCAACACACCATGCTCCAGAACATCCCGCTGCCGGTCGGGTTCCGGCTGGTGCCCGAACGCAGCGTGGCGCGCGAGAGCGGCCAGTTCCGCGTCGCCCAGTGCGAATTCGAGGGCGGCACGAACCCGGACGCGGTAACGCGCTTCTACATCGAGTACATGCCGACGGCGAAGTTCACGCTGCGGCAGAAGCGTTTCGACAGTGGCGAATACCTGCTGCGGTTCGAAAGCGACGCGGAGGAGTGCAACGTCCGCGTCCGGCCCAAGAGCTCGGGCAGCACCCTGGTCATCGACATCGGTCCGATCTCCAAGGGTACCACCGAGCGCGAGGGCCAGCCGCCGCACCCGCGGCGTTAGCCCCGCCGACCAACCGGCCCGCCGCCTGAGGAAACCCAAATGGATGCCGACACACGACATCAACTGAAGCAGAACGAACTGGCCGAGGCGCTTGGCCGGCTGCGCGACCTGCGGGACCCCCGCTTCCTCGCCGCGCTGGCCGTGCTGGTCGTGGTCGTGCTGGCCATACTGGGGTGGAAGGCCTGGAACTACAGCCAGCGATTGACCTTGCAGCAGGCCTCGCAGCAGTTGGGCGCGCTTCAGGAAGCCCTCGAGAGCCAGGACGCCGCGCGGATCGCGCGGGCCCGGGACGACCTGCGGGCGATGACCGACAGCACCCGCAACGCGGACATGGCCGCCGCTGCCCGGCTGCTGCTGGCCCGTTCCCGCTACGACGAGGCCATGAGCAGCGCGGCCCAACGCCCCGCCGGGTTCGAGGAGGCCGCTACCCAGCTTGAGAAGCTGATCGCCCAGCCGGCGGTGTCGCCGATGCTCCGGGCGGCGGCGACGTACCTGTTGGCGAATACGTACGAATCGCTGCGGCGGGTGGACGCCGCGAAGGAGCTGTGGCAGCAACTGGCCCGGGAGGCGTTGTACGCCGGGACGCCGTATCAATCGCTGGCGGAGGAGAAGCTGCTGTCGATCGACGAGTTGTCGGCCCCGGTGGCCTTCTTGCCGGGCAGCCCGCCGCCACCCCCGCCGCCGGACACGCAGCCCGGGACGAAGGTCCGACTCACGCCGGGAGAAAGCATACTGCTTCAGCCGAACATGCCCCCGGTCGTGGTGCCGAACGAGCCGCCGCTCCCTCCCGGAGAGGAGAACCCCGCGGTTCCCGGCGCGGGGGAGTCGCCGCCGGCCGAGCCCGCGGGGGAGTCGTCGCCGCCGGAAGGGCCGCCGGCGACCCAGCCCGCGCCGTGAAGCCCGACGAAGAGGACATCCTCGAACGTCCGATTCCCATTGACGAAGATCAGGCCGAGCGGGTGCGGATTCACGTCCGCCGGCGGCTGCCGGGTCGTCGGCTGGACAAGTACCTGCACGGCCGGTTTCCGCGTCTATCACGCACGACCATCCAGCGGTTGATCAAGCAGGGGGCGATCACCGTCAACGGGGCGACAACCAAGGCCAGCTACGAGATGAGCGGGGGCGACGTGGTCGAGTTGGTCATTCCGCCGCCCGAGCCGCGCGAGGTCATCCCGGAGGACATCCCGCTCGACATCGTGTATGAGGACGACGATCTGCTGGCGCTCAACAAGGCGGCCGGGATCATCTGCCACCCGGCCCGCGGCGACCAGACCGGGACGCTGGCCAACGCGCTGGTGTTCTACGCCAACACGCTGAGCCACGGGGAGGACCCCTTTCGCCCCGGCATCGTCCACCGGCTCGACAAGAACACCACGGGGATCATGCTGGTGGCCAAGACCGACGAGGCCCACTGGCGGCTCTCGCTCCAGTTCGAGCGCCGCACGGTGCGGAAGACCTACCTGGCCATCGTCCACGGCAACCCCCCGCTCGACGGCGACACGATCGACGCGCCGATCGGCGTCCACCCCGTCGTCCGCGAGAAGTTCGCCGTCTTCGTCCGCGACAACAAGATCGACACGACCAAGAGCGCGGTGACGGCGTACGAGGTGGCCGAGCGCTACCGCGGCTTCGCCCTCGTCAAGCTGTTTCCCAAGACCGGGCGGACACACCAACTGCGCGTTCACATGTCGCACATCGGGCACCCGATTGTCGGCGACACCATGTACGGCGGGCGCGTGGTCAGCTCCTTTGACCTCACGGGCGACCCCGCGGCCCCGGTGCAGCCGCTCTTTACGGTGCAGGCGCTGCACGCCTGGAAGATCAGCTTCCGACACCCGATTCGAGAGGCGCCGATGGAGCTGGAAGCCCCGCTGCCGCCCCCGTTCCTGCAAGCGGTAGAACTGCTGCGGAGTGTGCCCCGTGCGTGAACGGGTAGTCATGGTCGGACGACAGGGGAGGGCGAGGCTACTGCCGAGCCGCGGCTCGCCGGGAGGCTCGCCCTCCCGCGGCTCGCCGGAAGGCTCGCCCGCCCGGGTAGTGTGCCGTCTTCCCGAGTACCCCTCCGGGGACCGAATGGGCGCTGCCGCCTGCCCACGGGCAGCGCATCGACGGCCGCGCGTGCTGCGGAAGTTCCGCTGCGCCGCTGTGGCGGCGCTGCTCCTGACCGGTCCACTGGTGACTGCCGACGACGCCGCCGGCGAGGCAGGGGCCCGGTTGGACCAACGGTTGGCCCGTCTGCCGCGGGGCACCGAAATCGGTCTGATGGTCGCCGACTGCGAGCGTGATGAAACGTGGTATGCCTCCGAGGCCGACCGCCCGCTCAAGCCCGCCAGCGTGCAGAAGCTCCTGGTGACGGCGGTGGCCCTGGACCGTTTCGGACCGGACTTCCGTTTTCGCACGGAGTTGTACCTGCACGACGGCGAGTTGTGGGTCGTGGGCGGCGGCGACCCCGGGCTGGGAGATGAACGGCTCGCCGCGCGCGGCGGCCGGGATGCCCAAGCCGTGCTTGCGGACTGGGTGGCCGCGTTGCGCGCCCGCGGCGTGACCGCTGTTCATCGAATCGTGCTGGACGACGGCGTTTTCGACACCGAGTTTCGGCACCGCGACTGGCCCGCGAGCCAGGCCGATCGCTGGTATCAGGCCCCGGTGGGGGGATTGAACCTCAACGACAACTGCCTCGACGTGAAGGTGCAGGTACGGGGCCGGAACGTCACGCTGCAACTGCGTCCCGACATCCCCCTGGACCTGATCGACAACACCCTGCGCGTGGACCGCCGGCAGCGAACCACGCTCAAGCGGCCGGCCGACAGCGACACGATTCAGCTCCGCGGCACCGTCAGCCGCAGCGGGGACCTTGACCCGGTGGCCGTGCGTGACCCGACGCTGTTCTTCGCGCAGGCCCTGAAGCACGCGCTGCAACAGGGCGGCATCGCGGTCCAGGGGCCGGTGGTCCGCCGACACCTGACGCCGGAGGAGTTGGCCGCCGCGGAGCGGGTCGCCGCGCAGGAAACGCCGCTGCCGGACGTGCTGTGGCGGTGCAACACGTTCAGTCAGAACCTGTTCGCGGAGTGTTTGTTGAAGTCGCTGGCGGCCTATGGGCCCGGCGGAGCGCGGCGGGACACGCCGGGGAGTTGGGAAGAGGGCGTGGCCGCACTCCAGGCAGGGCTGCGCGAGCTGGGCGTGGACCCGAACGGCGCCGTATTGCGGGACGGCAGCGGTCTGAGCCATGCAAATCGGGCGACGGCGCGGCAGCTCGTGACGCTGCTGCTGCGGATGCACCGCCATCCGCACGCCGACGTCTTCCTTGCCAGCCTGGCCGAGCCGGGGCAGGAAGGCTCGATGCGCAACCGCTACGACGACCCGGCGCTGCGCGGCCGCGTCCGCGCCAAGACCGGGACGATTGCCGGCGTGCGGGCCCTGGCGGGCTACGCCACGCGGCCTGATGGTACGACGCTGGCATTTGCCATCCTGGTGAACGGCGCGAACAACGACGACCTGCCACTGGAGATCTGCAAGCTGCTACTGGCCCCGGGCGGCCGGTAGCCGCGTTTCGCCCCCCTTGGCAAACCCGGCCCCCCGACGACAATGGGCACGGCGCGGCCGCCGCCTTCCGGTCGGCCCGCCCGGTGCCGTGCACAACCACAAGGAGCAGAGGATGAAATGGTCTTGGCTGACAAGCGTGGCGACCGGCGTGGCGACGGGGCTGGCGGTGCTGGCGTTTGCCCGGACGATCCACGCCCAGGGGGCGGCCGCCCCCAGCGGTCGCGTCGCGTGCGTCAACGTGATCCGCATTCTGAATGAATACCAGAAGCAGAAGGACCTCATCGAGGAGCTGTCGGCCCGCCAGGAGAAGCTCCAGGCCGAGAACAACGAGCGGCGTGCCAAGCTCGACACGTTGGACGCCGAGATCAGCGCCCTCGACCGCGACGATCCGACGCTCGTGACGCGGATGCGCGAGATGCTGGCCATGCAGGTGGACTACAAGAACTGGGGCGAGCTGGCCCAGCTCAACATGGCCCGCGAGTTCGGCCTGTGGGCCGTCCGCAACTACCGCGACATCCTCAAGGTCGTCGAGGACATCGCCAAGCGCGACGGCTACGATCTGGTGTTCTACAAGGGCGAGCTCGAAGCCGTGTCCACCGATCCCGAGGTCATTCAGGAGCAAATCCGCCGGCTCCAGGTTCTTTACGCCAACCCCGCCGTGGACATCACCCAGATGGTCCTGGACAAGCTCAACACCGACTACCGGGCCCAGCCCAAGCGGCCCATGTTGGAGGCGCCCTGAGTCGCAACCCGGCATGGATCAACTCCCGTCCATCTCGGCCGGGGAACTGGGCCGGCGCGTCGGCGGCACGCTGGAGGGCGACACGACGCGCGTCGTGCGGGGCGTGGCCACACTGGATGAAGCCGGCCCCGAGCACCTGTCGTGGCTGAGCCAGTCGCAGTGGCTGCCGAAGCTGGCGACTTCGCACGCCGGCGTAGTGCTGGTTCCACCCGATGTGGCCGTGCCGCCCGGCTGCGTCGCCATTCGCGTGCGCGATCCCGAACTGGCGCTGTGTACCGCATTGGCGGCCCTGGCGCCGCCGGTGCCGACCGTGCCCGTCGGCGTGGACCCCACCGCGCGGGTCGCGCCGAGCGCCGCGATCGAAGGGGCCGCGATTGGCCCGCTGGTATACGTTGGCGAAGGAGCGCACGTCGGTCCCGGCACGCAACTGCACGCGGGCGTCTACGTGGGGGCGCAAAGCCGCATCGGCCGCGACGCCGTCCTGTGGCCCAACGTTGTCGTGCGCGAGCGCACGACGATCGGCGACCGGGTGGTCATACACGCGAACGCCACGATCGGCGCCGACGGCTTCGGCTACCTCCAGCGTGACGGCCGGCACGTCAAGATCCCGCAGATCGGGCGGGTCGTCATCGAGGACGACGTCGAGATCGGGGCGAACACGTGCATCGACCGCGCCCGCAGCGGCGAAACCCGCATCGGCCGCGGAACAAAGATTGATAACCTGGTGCAAATCGGCCACAATGTCCGCGTCGGCCCGGAGTGCATCATCGTCGGTCAGTGCGGCATCTCCGGTTCCACGACGCTGGGCGACCACGTCATCCTGGCCGGCCAGGTCGGAATCATCGACCACCTGACGATCGGTCGGGGCGCCGTCGTGGCGGCCAAGTCCGGCGTGGCCCGCGACATCCCGGACGGGCAGGTGTGGCGTGGGATCCCAGCGGTCGAGAACAGCGAGTTTGGCCGGCAGGCGGTCGGCGTGCGCCGCCTGCCGAAGATCATGGACCAACTGAAGGAACTGGCCAAGCGGATCGAGGCCCTTGAGTCGGCAAAGGACCATCCAGCGTGAGACCGAACTGAACGGCCGCGGGCTGTTCACCGGGTTCCCCGTGCGCGTCCGCTTCAAGCCCGCGCCGACGGGCACCGGCGTCATCTTCGTCCGCACCGACCAGCCCGAGCCGGTCCGCGTCGCGGCCCGCGTCGAGAACTTGTCCAAGCGGGCCCGCCGCACGTCGCTGCGCAACGGCACCGCCGCCATCGAGACCGTTGAGCACTGCCTCGCCGCCGCCCGCGGCCTGGAAATCGACAACCTGGTGGTCGAGCTGGACAACGCGGAGCTGCCCGGCGTCGATGGGAGCTGCCTGCCCTTCGTCGAGTCGCTCCAGGCGGCGGGCGTGCAGGAGCAGGAGGCCGAGCGGCAGGTTCTGCGGATTCAGGAGCCGCTGCGCGTGACCGAGGGTGACGCGGAGCTGGTCGCGTGGCCGGGCGACGGCGAGCGACTTGAGATCATCTACGAGCTGGACTACGGCCGGCAGGGCCCGATCGGGCACCAGATTCTGCGTCTTGAGGTCGATCCGAAGTCGTTTCTGGAGCAGATTGCCCCGTCGCGGACCTTCGTGCTCGAGGAGGAAGCGCGGCAGCTCCGCGCCGCCGGTCTCGGCACGCACCTGACCTACGCCGACATCCTGGTCATCGGCCGCGACGGCCCGATCGACAACAGCTACCGCTACGCCGACGAGTGCGTGCGGCACAAGATCCTCGACCTGGTGGGCGACCTGATGCTGGCCGGGGGGTTCGTGTGCGGGAAGATCTACGCCCGCAAGTCCGGGCACCACCTGAACCAGGAGCTCGTCCGCCGCCTGTGCGAGCAGCGCGACCGGACCGAGCTCGCCGCGCGGCTGACCCGGCGGACCGAACTCGACATCCGCCAAGTGCAGCGCATCCTGCCGCACCGCTACCCGATGCTGCTGGTCGATCGCGTGCTCGAAGTGGACGGGGACCGCCGGGCCGTCGGCATCAAGAACGTCTCGATCAACGAACCGTTCTTCCTGGGGCACTACCCCCGGCAGCCGATCATGCCGGGGGTCCTCATCATCGAGGCCCTGGCCCAGCTCGGCGGCATCCTGCTTTCGCAGAAGCTGGAGCACACCGGCAAGGTCGCCGTCCTGCTGAGCCTCGACAAGGTGAAGTTCCGTCGCCAGGTGATCCCGGGCGACCAGCTCGTGCTGGAAGCGGAGGCCGTCCGCGTCAAGGCCCGCACCGGGCAGACCCAATGCCGCGCGACCGTCGGCGGCGAGCTGGTCGCCGAGGCGATGATCCGCTTCATGCTCGTGGATGCCGACCCCGTGTGAGACCCGTCGCATGACCCGAATTCACCCGACCGCGTTCGTCGATCCGCAGGCCGAGCTGGGGCAAACCGTGGAGGTCGGCCCCTTCAGCTACATCGGCCCCGGCGTGCAAGTCGGCGACGGGTGTGTCCTGGCCCCGCGCGTCACGCTGCTGGGGCCGGCCACGTTCGGCCCGCGCAACGTCTTCTACTCCGGCTGCGTCCTGGGGGCGGCGCCGCAGGACCTCAAGTACAAAGGCGGCCCGACGCGCCTCGAGGTCGGCGCCGACAACGTCTTCCGCGAGCACGTCACCGTTCACCGCGGCACCGAGCTCGACCGCCAGAGCGGCGGCGCCACGCGGATCGGCGACCACAACCTGCTCATGGTGGGCGTCCACGTCGCCCATGACGCCGACCTCGGCGACCACATCATCATCGCCAACGCCGTGCAGCTCGCCGGCCATGTCCGCCTGGAGGATTGCGTGGTCGTCGGCGGCGCCTCCGCCATGCACCACTTCGTCACCGTCGGCCGCAATGCCTATGTCGCCGGCATGACCCGCATCACGCACGACGTGCCGCCTTACATGAAAGTCCTCGGCTACGACCAGGCGGTGCGCGGCGTGAACATCGAGGGGCTGCGGCGTTGGCGCGTGCCCGAGGAGTCCATTGCCAAGATCAAGGAGGCGGCCCGTCTGCTGTACGCCCGCCGCGGGGAGCGTTCGCCGTTGCGGACGAGCGAGGCCCTCGGCCTGATCGAGGCCAATGGGCTGATCGACGACGAACACGTGCGCTACCTGGTCGCTTTTCTGCGCCGTAAGATCGAGGTCGGCATCTTCGGCCGTGTCCGCGAACACCACCGCCAGGACACCGACGCCGACCGGGCGGCGTTTTACGGCGCCGGCGACGCCCGGAAGTGACCGCGCCGCCCGTGCAAGCGCCGGGCCGCTCGGCTTCGGCCGTCCCCGCGGCCCCTCCGCCGAATAATGTCGGCCGGCGCGCCGGCCGGGGGCCTGCAATCGGGAGCTTCGGTCGCCGTTTGGCTTTACGCGAGGACCCCGTGGACGTCGCCGGCCTGGACGATCTCCTCCGTCGCGCCCGCCGGCGCGACCCCGACGCCTTGTCCCGGCTGGTGGCGGTGTACAGCGAACGTGTTTTCGGACTGTTGTACCGGCTCACCGGGTCACGCGAAGCCGCCGAGGACCTGCTTCAGGAGACGTTCCTGCGGGTCGTGCGGTCGATTGAGGACTATGAGCACACCGGTCGGTTCGAGTCGTGGTTGTTCCGGATCGCGGCCAATCTGGCCCGGGACCGGGCCCGTCGGCACGGTCGGCCGCCGGTGGCCAGTATCGACGATGTGGACGTTGACGCCGGCCGACGGGTGCCCGCCGGCGACGACCCGGCTGAGCACGTCGCCGACGGGGACGAGCGTCGCCGGCTGGAGGCGGCCCTGGCCCGGCTGCCCGACCTGGACCGCGAGATCATCGCCCTGCGGCACTACTCGGAGCTGCCGTTTCGGGAGATCGCCGAGATGCTCGGCGTGCCGTTGGGGACCGCGCTGGCCCGAGCGCACCGTGCCCTGGTTCATTTGCGCCGCGAGTTAGGTGAGGAGTCGTAGACCGTGACCGATGCGTTGGACAATCTGGAGCGGCAGGTGGAGCGGGAGATGGGCCTGCTCCATACGCTCGGCGCCACGCCGCCGCGGGCCGAATGCCTCGCCGCGGTCCAGGCGGCCGTGGCGGCGGAGGTCGCGCGCCAGCGTCGTCAACGGGGTCTGTGGCGGACGCTTCGCGGACCGCTGGGAGCGGCGGCGGCCCTGCTGTTGGCCTTCGGCTGGGCGTCGTCACTTCCTCCGACCTCGCGGACGGACCCCGAGGCGTGGTTGCAGGACTGGGGCACCGCCCTGGACGTGTCCCGCAGTCGGCTGTCCAATGCCGTCGAGGAAAGCTGGACGCGCGGGACCGCGGATAGCGAGCTCGATGACCTGTTCCGCAGCCTGGACGATACCTTGACCCGTTTCGAGTCGCTGTAATCGGAGTGGCACAAGCGTGGGCACATCGCGCACAAGACACTTCACCCGGCTGGCGCTGACGGCGGCGCTGCTGCTCGCGCTGCCCGCCTGGGGGCAGGCCCCGCCGGGAGAACGGCGCGGCCGGCGTCCACCCCCGCCGCCGCCCGAGGGTGTGGAGGCCACGCGACCGGCCCCCGACGAGCGTCCGCCGTGGAGCAAGGGCCCGCCCGGCCCTGGTCACCGCGGTCCGGGATGGGAGTTGGGACGGCACCTGTTTCGGTTGCTGCCGGAAGATCGGCGACCGTTGGCCCCTGGTGAGGACGAGGAGTTGCTGGCGTTCGTGCGCCAGCACATGCCGCGGCTGGCCGAGGCGTTGGAACGGCTGCGCGAGCGGGCCCCGGAGCGGTTTCAGGCCCGTCTGGCCGAGCAGGCCCCGCGGCTGCGCCACCTGCGTCGCATCCACGAGCTCAGCCCGCGCCTGTCGGAGATCGTCCGGCAACACGCGGACAACATGCTTCTGGTCCACCAGGCCATGCGCTCGCTTCGGAACGCCGCCCCCGCCACGCCGGAGGCTGCCCTGCTGGAGCAGCAGGCGCGGCAACGGCTCACGGACAGCGTGCGGCTGGAGATCGAGGCGCTGACCGTGATGGCCGCGGCGCTGGAGCAGCACCAGGCCGAGCGCGTGGCGGAACGGATCGCGAGTTGGTTGGCCGACGATGCCGACCTGACCGACGCCCCGGACGAAGCCCGCGCGGCCGTGGCGGCCTATCGTGAGGCGGGCACCGCCGCCCGCGACGCCGCCCGTGTCTCGCTGGAACAAGCCGCCGCCGTGCAGATCACGAGTGAAATCGCCGGCTTGCGTGGACAAGCCCAGCGGATGGAGGCGAACGTCCCCGCGGAGGTCGATCGGCGCCTAGCTGAGCTGCGCGAGGCCCGGCCGCCCCGCATGGGGGAGCGTGGCCGGTTCAGCGGCCCGCAGTGACCGTTTCCCCAAGCCGTCCGTGCGGGCATTCAGGAACACGAGACACTGGACGGGAGGGCGAGCCTCCCGGCGAGCCGCGGCTCGGCAGTCCCGGCGCGCCGGAACCCCCTGCCCCTGTCGGCCGATCGGGAATAGCTGTTCAACGGGCCTTGGCGCTGGCGAGGGGCGTCAGGGCCTGGATGATCTCCGGGTCTTCGGGGAACCGCCCGACATCGTGCTTGCTGAAGATCATCTTCCCATCGACCTTCACATCGAAGATGCCGCCCGCGCCGGCGATCAGCTTCGGCTCCACCTTGAAGGTCTTCTTGATTGCGGCCGCCAAACTGGTGGCCCGGGGGAAATAGTTTCACTGCTGGCAGTACGTGATCGTGATGTTCATCATGGCACTCCGCGCAAACGCGCCAACCTGCACAGATCATCGGATAGTAGGCCGCGCGCCAACATGCGGCAACGTGGGTTTCGCGCGTCCGTGACCCGCGGGTGAGCGACCATCAGAACCCGAGTAACGCCGGCCTGTGTGTCGGGCCGACGCGGCCGTGCGCGGCCGCGCTGCGGACCGCCGCCGCACTCACGCCTCGTCCGGCCCGAAGGGAATCCACACGGTGAACGTGCTGCCCTGCCCCGGGCGGGACTGCACGTCGATCTTGCCTCCGTGGGCCGTCACGATGTGGTTGACGATCGCCAGGCCCAGTCCCGCGCCGCGCTGCTGGCGGACCCGCGTGTCGTCGGCACGAAAGAAGCTCTCGCCCAACCGTCGGAGCTGACCGGCGTCCATGCCGATCCCGTGGTCCTCCACCGTGAGCAGAAGCACGTAGCCCTCGCGCCGCACCGCCAGCCGCACGAACTTCCCCTGCCCGGCGTAGCGATGCGCGTTCTGGAGGAGATTCACGATGACCTGGTGCAGGGCCTGGGCATCGGCGCGAATTGGGGGCAGATGGGGCGCGAGGTCGAGGTGCCGCTCGAAGCCCTCCTCCGCGAACCGCGGCTCGAACAGCGCCCACGCCTCGCGTGCGACTTGCCCTACGTCGCACACGCCGAACTCGTACTTCTTCCGCCCCGACTCGATCCGCCCCAGGTCGAGGATGTTGTCCAGCAGGACGGTCAGCCGCTCGGCCTCCCGGGTGATCGTCTCGTGGTACGCCTGCACGCGCTGCGGGTCCCGCACGCGCTGTGCCGTCAACGTCTCCGACAGCAGCCGGATCAGGGCCAGCGGCGTCTTCAGCTCATGGCTGACGTCCGCCACGAACCGCCCCTGCAACCGGGCCAGCTCCCGCTGCCGGGCCACCGCTCCCAGCATCATCCACAGCACCAGCGCCCAACCGCCGGCCGCCCCCAACGCCGCCGCCAACACCAGTCCCCATTGACGCCGGGCGACCGTCTCCAGACGGGCCGTCGTGGCGGCGCTGGGAACAAGCACCGCGTGGCCGAACAACGGTCCGAGCTCGGCCAGCACGATCGATCCCGGCGCCGACACCCCCGTGGCCAGTTGCCACGTCGCGTCGGCCTCCGGCCAGTACCTCCGCCACAACTCGTCGGCGGGGCACAGCACGGCGACGCGCGGGCCGGACGGAAGCCTGCGCGCAAACGCCACGAGGGGCGGCCCAGCCGTGCGGCCGAGGACGGCCACTTCCGGCTCGTCGGCCGCTGGGCGGTCTTCGGTCAACGGCGACCGCGTGGTCAGCGCCTCCACCGCCGCCGCCCGCCGCTCGGCCGCGTCGCGCAGGTCACGTAGCGCCGCCTCCAGCGGGTCGTCGCGCGTCACCGCCAGGGCCGCGACCCGGGCCGCCAACGGCTCGATCTCCTTCCGTGACACCGCCGCGGCGGGCTGGGCGCGGAGCTGGGTCATCAACCCTCCCAGCGTTTCCCGCGCCCGCTCCAAGTCCCCCGCCGCCTCAAATGACTCCACGCGCGCGATCTCGGCCTGAAAGGCCAGGGCGGCGAGACGCGGGTTGGAGCGCAGAAGCTGCGCGGCGTCGGCAAGAATCCGGGCCGCCGCCAGCGGGTGACCGAGTTGTTGCTCGCAGGCGGCAATCGCCAGGAGTGTGCCGGCCTGCACAACGGGATCGGGGCTGGACGGCCGCCGCTGCAAGTCCTGAAGCCGCGACAGCAGGTCCCGGTGGGGCCCCGGCGGCGTGTCCGGCGCGGGCAGCGGGGCTT
The DNA here is from genome assembly GCA_964462635.1 of uncultured Planctomycetales bacterium. Lineage (GTDB taxonomy): Bacteria > Planctomycetota > Phycisphaerae > UBA1845 > Fen-1342 > JBFMAI01. The sequence continues at coordinate 44,364 of CAYWYJ010000005.1, read as the reverse complement.
CCAGAGGGGTCCGCGGAAAGACCGCCGTGTTTCCATCCGTCGTCACCACGCACAGCCACCAGCGCGCTTGTGCAGCGGCCCAGGCGTCCACATCGTCGGCCCCCCCGGCCTCCCAAGCCCGCCCGACGGCCTCGATGGCACGCTCCACGTCGCCGAGCAGCGTGGCGCGGCGTTGGGCCGCGTGGGCCGCGGCCAGCGCGCGCAGGTCCGCCAGCTCCCGCTCGCGCAAGGCGCGCCCCTGTCGGGCCACCGCCCACACCGTGAGCCCGGTGAGGCCCAGACTGATGGCCACCGGGACCGCGACCCAGAGCCGTTGAGTGCCGGGCCGCACCGCGCTACTCCCGCCGACCAGGCCGTGACGTGGGGGAACGCGCGCCGCTGCGCCGCCCGGGATCGGACAACGCGCGCCACGCCTCGGCCGGCGTGAGCGAGCGCAAGCGCGCCGCGGCCTCGGCGGTCAGCCGGGCCCGGACCTGGTCGAGCCACGGGGTCAACGGCACGGGCTCCGACGGCTCCATGACAACCGGTATCTCCTGGTCCGCCATCACAATGCTCAGAATGGCTTTCTGCCGCGGGCCGTGGGTGCCCAGGACGTAGAGCACCTCGTCCCGCACTTCCAGCCGCAGGCCAAGACGAGCGTAGCGGAACCGTTCCGGCAGGAAATCGGGCAGGCTGACGCCGAGCGTACGCCGCAGCATGTCCGACAGAAACTCGCGGTCAATCCAGTTGCCCTCGCCGCCGTCGGGGGGCACGTGGACCTCGAGATCCAGCGCGGCGAGGCGGTTGTTGACGATATTCAGGTTCTCAATGCTCAGCCGGGCACGCCCCGTCATTCGCCCGCGGCCGAGGGCGCGAGCCAGCGCCCCCAGTTCGATCCCGTCGCAGCGTCCGTTGACGACCAGCCGCTCGATGCCGTCGGCCGACAGCTCAGCCGTTTGAACATCAAGCGTGAGCTGTCCTCCGGCCGCGCTCAGCCCCCAAGGCTCGAGGATGTCGCCCAGCACGACGCCCGTGAACACCCCCCGAAACCGTACCCGGATCGGAACGCCGTTCTCAACCGTAAGTTCCGATAACTCCAGTTCCGGGGCAATCCCTCGCCACGGCTCGTCGAACAACGCGGCCGTACACTCGGCCAGTCGGATGTCGAATGCCTTGCCGCTGAGGGAGAGGGAGTGCCCGGCGTCTGATTCGCGGTAGGACAGGCTGCCGCTGAAGGTTCCGGAACGGACCCCCCAGCCGACCAGTGCATCGATGCCGGAAATCGCCAGGGGCAGCTCGGGTACGCGGATGTCGACCCGGTCGAGGCGGATGCCGGTCGCCTGGGGAGAGAACTCGGCCGACAGCGTAACCGGCTTGTCCGCGGCGAACCCGTTCAAACGCTGGCACGTCATCGCGGCGCGGCCGACGCCCGGTTCATCGAACAGCACGACGCCGCTCGCGTCATCCAGCACCAGCCGGAAGCGTTCACGATCGAAGGCGACATCCATGCCGCTGAATACGACGCGCCGTGGCCCTGAAGGGCCGAAACCGGGGAGCAGACCCGACTCCAGCACGTCGCGATAATCCTCGCGCAGCCAGGTCCGCGTGGAGATCTCGCAACGTCCACCCCGCAAGTCGAGTTCGAATGCCTCCGGATCACGCGCGTCGGGAGTGTGCGTCAGGATCGCCCGTTCGCAGAACGCGGCCTCTCCACGCCGCCCCGGCAACCAGACCCGCACCGCTTGGAACTCGCGTGCCTGCCGCGACCGCGGCACCACGCGTCCGATAGCCGTGGGCAGGTCCAGATGGGCCGACAGGAGGTCCGCGCAGTGCGCGCGGTACCACGCGCTGCGCAGGTACCACGCATAGCCCCCCGTCGTCAGCAGCGAGCCGCCGGTCATCACCGCCAGCAGCGCCAGGGGCGCGATGCGCACGCGAGCCATGACCCGGATTCTAACGCCGGGCGGGGCCCCCCGCGCGGCGCGCGGGCTTCAGTCCGGTCTGACCGGACGCCGATTTTATGGGCAGCGGCCCGCCCCGATCGTCGGCGATCCGCCGGTGGGGCGGAGTTCCGGCGTGGGCCGGCCCGAGCTGGCAGGAGTCTGACATGAGGCGTCTTGTGCTGTGCACCATCGCCGCGTGCATCGCCTGCGGAGCGTGTCAACAACCCATCTCACAACTCAACGCGCCGCCGCATGGCGCCACCGAGAAGCCGAGCGAGCTGCAAGCGCAATACGCCCACATGGTGGACAACGCGCTGCTGGCGGACATGACCGTGTCGGACGTGCACTTCGTCCCGCATCGGGCGATGCTCAACTCGCTGGGCGAGGAACGGTTGGCGCGGCTGGCCTCATTGATGGAGGTCTACGGCGGCACGGTCCGGTTCAACACGGACGTGACGGACGAAGAACTGGTATCCGAGCGGGTCGAGAAGATCCGCACGTTTCTGCGGCAGGCGGGCGTGGATACGAGTCAGCCGATTCTGAAGCGCGACCTGCCGGGCGGCGCGGGAATGGACGCCCGCGAGGCGATCCTCATCAAGGCCCGCGACTTGGGGCTGTCCAAGAAGAAGAGCGGCGGAGCGGACTAGGGGGGCAAGCGGGGTGACGGGAGTGCGACGGTGCGCAAGCTGGTAACGCAAGCCGGTCTGGGAATTGTCGGGATCGTCCTGTGCGGGCTGTTCGCGTGCATGACGACCGAGCCGGTCGCCAATCCGGGGGCGCTGCCCACGGCGAAGTCGACGAACGTGGACCCGCGCCTGGACGCGTCCACCTACCTGGCCCACGGCCACCTGCTGGAGCGACAGGGCCACTTCGAGAAAGCCGTCGCCCAGTACCGGGAGGCCCTGAAGGTCAACCCCAACCTGGTGGCGGCCCACAACCGGCTCGGCATCACCCTCAACAAGCTCGGGCGGCACGCGGAAGCGTCGGCGGCGTTCCGGGCGGCCCTTGAACTCGAGCCACGCGCCGCCCATCTGTACAACAACCTGGGGTTCAGCCTGTATCTCGATGGCCACTTCGAGGCCGCGGAGCGCGCCCTCACCCGCGCCACGGAGCTTCAGCCCGACTTCCGGCGCGCCCATATGAACCGCGGGCTGGTCCTGGCCCGACTCGAGCACTACGACGAGGCGCTGAACGCCTTCTGCGAGGCGGGCCCCCGTGACGAAGCCTACTACAACCTCGCGGTCGTCCAGACCGAGGCCGGGCACTACGTGGAGGCCGCCCGCGCCCTCGAAAAGGCGTTGGCAGTAAACGCGGACTTCGCCGCGGCACGCCAGCAACTGCGCGAGATCGCCCGGTTGGCGGCCGCTCAAGAGGCCGAACAAGCCGCCCTGGCCGCGGCGGAAGCGGCCGCCGAGGCGCCGGAGGCGACCGCGTCCGCGTCGGCGGCATCCCAGTTCGGTCCGCCCACGCCGGAGGCGACTCCCGACGCCATGCCGCCGGTGGCGACCAATGCGCCGAGCGGGCCCGCGGTGACGGCGACGCCGGCGGCTCCCGCACCGCGCGATGCGGCGGCCAACGCCCAGGCGTGGCGCCAGATTCACTACCTGCTGGCCGCGGCGGAGCAAATCGTATGCACACCCCGGCCGCGACCGCTGGTGGACCGCGCCAAGCTGGCGGCGATGTTCGACGAGTGGATCGCGGCGCTGTGGCAGGAGGCCCCGTGGCAGGAAGACAGCCTGGCGCGCCTGCTCACCGCACTCAACCGCCCGGCACAGCGTCTCTGAATGGGCATTCGCGAGCGCGCGACCTGGGAGGGCGAGGCTCCCGCCGAGCCGCGGCTCTGAGTGGGTATTCGTGATCGTGCAACTCGGGAGGGCGAGGCTCCTGGCGAGCCGCGGCGCGCCGGGAGGCTCGCCTTCCCGACAAGTGCTCATCCCTGAATACCCGCACGTCTCGGCCTCCCGCATTCACCACGGCCTTGTTCAGCACGACCCACCCTCCGCCGTACTGACGTGGAACAGGGAAGCGCCCGACGGGCACTCGCACGGGCCCGATTCCAATCAGAACGCCGTAACGACACCGGCGCCGCGCGGTCCAGTAGCGGGCCGGGGCGCACACCTGGTCTTGGAAAAGGCAGCGCAGGCGATCCACCGCCGCGGGGGTCAGGGCGGTGAACTCCCGGACGAATGTCACTCGGGCGCTGCCGATGACACTGCCCCCCGAGACTTTGAAATGGACGACGTCGCCAGTGCGAATCCGTCCGAGCGGCAGGCGGCGCTGTCGATAGAACCGCGTTTCGATCCGCTTGCGCCCGGACAGCAGGGCCTCGGCGAGGTCGCGCCGCAGGATGGCCACGTGGTGCGCGGGCATCGTGGCCTCGGAGGCGAAGTCGCCGACCAACTCCGGCGACGGGGGTACTCCGGCGGCCGGCGCGCCGGACGAGATGGCGCGGCTCCGAGCGAGCCGCGGCTCGGCGGGAGCCTCGCCCTCCCGGGCTGCGCAGCCGCGAATACCCGGCAAAGCAACCGCAAATGCTCAGTAAAGAGGGATCGTCGCCGCGGGCCAGAGGCGTTTACCCGGGAGCTTGGGCACGCCTCGCGCGACCCCGCACGTCGGTGCGGCGGCCAGCGGCCGACCACTTGCGTGGTGGGTTCTGATAGCAACTCCTGTATCAGCGCGCGCAATGTTGCGCCAACCGTACCGCAAGGCTCTGCCTTGCGACTGCGGCAAGGCAGAGCCTTGCCGTACGACCCGCGGCGCGGATTCGCGCACACTGGTTTGGGACCGGGGTGAAACGCAACTCCTGGCGATGTCAGCGGGCAATCCCCCCGGCGACGCGCCCCCGGAGGCGATTCTCAGCGTGGTTTTTCCTTGAGCAGCCAGACCTCATTCCCCGTCGGGCTGTAGTAGACCTTCGTCATGTAGGAGTGCATCAGCATCAGCCCGCGGCCGCTGGGGCGCTCGAGGTTCTCGTCGGCGGTGGGGTCGGGCACCTGGTCCGGGCGAAAGCCGCAGCCCTCATCGCGGACCATGAAGACGACGCGGTCGGGGTCCACGTAGTACCGCAGGTGCACCTTCTTGGTCTGGTCGTTGCAGTTGCCGTGCTTGACCGCGTTGGTCACGGCTTCTTCGAAGGCGAGCTTGATGGCGAAGATGGCGTCCTCGTCGTACCCGCACCGCTTCAGCTCGGCCATGATCCGCGCTTCGGGCCCCTTGATGTGGCGCAGATCGTTCGGGACCGTCAGACTGGTCAACGCCGAATCATCGACACCGAAGTCGGGAGGCACCTTCATCGCCGTACCGTGCCGCCGCGAATCACACCCGCCCGAAGGCTTCCAGGGCCTGCTCCGCCGTCTCGTGAATGTCGAACACGCGGTTCAGCCGCGTGATGCGAAACACCTGGAAAATCTGGCGGTTGATGTTTGAAAGCCTCAGCTCGCCCTTCTGCTCCTGCACGCGCTTGTGGAGCGTGATCAACATGCCCAGCGCCGCGCTGGCCAGATGGTCGACGTTCTCGAAGTTCAACAGCAGCCGGATGCCGGTCTCCCCCTCGGTCAGGCGCCGCAGCTCGTCCCCAATCTCCTGAATGGACAGTTCCTCCAGGATCTTGCGGTCCGCAAACTCCACAATCGAGACATCCCCGGACCGCTTGATCTTCAGGTGCGTTGACGGCTGCTCCATGTGCGTACGAGCCTCCAGGCCAAACCCGCCGACCAGCGGCCCTGCCGAGCCCTCGTGCCGCGCCCGCGGCGGACCGGGCGGCCGCCCCACCCGGCGTGTTCCACGCGGATTCTCTGCCGGAACCAACGCACTGTCAACCAAGCCCCGGGGCGCCGCCGGCCGGGAGGCCGCGCGACGGTATAATCGCCGCCACGGCGATGGTCTGACTCGAGTGCCGGGGCGTGCGCCGTCGTGCGGCCGCCCCCTGTGCGGGCCACCATGAGCGACGCGTCCCAACCCCCACACTGGCCCCCGCGCGTGGCCGTCCCCGCGCGCCCCGCGACAAGCGCCCCGCTGTCTCCGCTGAACGAAACGCACTACCGCCTGTGGCGCGAGGTCGTGGCGGCCCGGCGCCCCGCGCAGCGGGCCGCCCGCGTGGCCCATACCTCGGCGGTGACAATCCTGCTGATCGGGGCCGTGGGGATCGTGGTCGCCGTGGCCTATCCGGGCGTGTGGGGCAGCCTCGTCGTCGCCGGCGTTTGCGCCGTCGGCGTCGTCGAGTACGTCGGCGCGCGGCGGCTGCGCCGCGGCGAGCCGTCGGCGGCGATTCTGCTGGGCGTGAACCAACTGGCGTTTCTCGGCCTGATCACGCTCTACTGCGTCGCGCGCATGGCGAGCTTCTCACCCGTCGCCGCTCAGGCCGCCCTCGGCATGTCGTCTTTGCAGACGTCCCTCAACCAGCTACCGGATGTTCAGGCGGACCTCCAGCGGCGATTGGACGCCTGGGTGCCCATCATCGCCTACGGGTTCTACTCACTGATCATCGCCCTCAGCCTGGCCTACCAGGGCGGCCTGGCCATCTACTACTTCACCCGCCGCAAGTACTTGCTCGCCTTTCGCCGCGACACACCCCCCTGGATCGAACGCTTGCTCGCCGCGCTGGGGCCCTGAGTCGGCCGCCCGACGGTGAGGCCGGCGGCGTTACACTACGGTATGGTTCGCCGGAAGGCGTCCAAGTCGGTCGAACGTCGTGACCAACGGCCGGGGTGGCCCGCCGCGCGCGGCACGCGGGTCGTCGTGGGCCTCCTTGTGCTCGCCGCCGTGCTGGTGGTGCACTGGCCGGTCTTGTCGGCCGGCGCGCTCACGTTCGACGACCAGCAGTTCCTGACCGACAACCCCCTGGTGCGCCACCCGAGCTGGCACTCCGCCGGCCGCTTCTTCGCCGAAATCCTCGCCCCCTCCACGGTGCAGGGCTACTACCTGCCGCTGTCGATGGTCTCGCTCATGCTCGACTACGCCGCCGGCGGTCGCCCCGACCACCTGCGTCCGTTCCACCGCACCAGTCTGGCGTTGCACGTCGCCAACACCGCGCTGGTGCTCCTGCTGCTTCATCGTCTCTTCGCTCCGTTCTGGCCGGCGGCGCTCGCCGCCCTCCTGTTCGGCCTGCACCCACTGACCGTCGAACCCGTCGCCTGGGTCGGCGAACGCAAGACGCTGTTGGCCGCGTTCTTCGCGCTGCTGTGCGTGTGGTTCTATGTGCTCCACGCGCGGTGGCCACGCGGGTCGCTATATGGCGCCAGTCTCGCAGCCCTGCTGCTGGCCCTGCTGTCTAAACCCACCAGCGTCCCGCTGCCCGCCGTGCTGCTCGTGCTGAACTACTGGCCGCTGCGCCGCCTGTCGCGGCGGACGCTCGCCGAGCTGGTCCCGTTCTTCGCCCTCGCGGGAGCATTTGCCGTCATCACCTTGATCTCGCACGCGCGGACGGCGGGCCTGGCGCTCCCCGCCGGTCCCGCCTTGCCGAGTCCGTTGTTGCTGACGCCGTATCTCGTGGTGTTCTACCTGCGCAAGATCATCTGGCCCGCCGCGCTGACCCCCTTCTACGCGCTGCCGGAGCCGTTCGCCGCGTCCCAACCGGCCGTCCTGGCCAGTGTTGTGGTCGCCCTTCTGTTGCTGGGGTTGTTGGCCTGGTCGTGGCGCGGCACCCGGGCGCTGGTGAGCGGGGTGGCCATCTTCCTCCTGGCGATCAGCCCGACGTTGGGGTGGGTACACTACAGTTGGGTCACGGCGTCGGACAAGTACGTGTATCTCCCCGCGTTGGGACTGGTCATGGTGCTGACGTGGGCGTTGGCGCACGTCTGGACCGCGACGTGGCGCCGCCCCGCGCCGGGCCTTCGTCGTGCCACCGCCGTGGCAGGTGTGCTGGGGCTCGCGGGGTTGGCCGCGGTCGGCACCCGCGTGCAGATCGGACGTTGGCAAACCACCGAGGGGCTCTGCCGGTACATGCTCTCGCTAGCGCCGCGTGCCGTCCCCGTGTTGGATGATCTCGGGACCGAGTTGGCGCGCCAGGGCCGGTGGGGCGAAGCAGTGGAGTACTACACCCGCGCGTTGGCGACGGACCCCGCGTACTACAAATCACACAACAACCTGGCCATCGCCCTGGTGGAAATGAACAGACTCGACGAGGCCGCGACGCACCTTCAGGCCGCCGTACGGTTCAAGCCCGACTACGGCAGCGCCCACAACACGCTGGGCACTCTGGCCGCGCGACAAGGGCGCTTCGACGAGGCGTACGCCCACTTCGCCAAGGCCCTGGAGCTCGATCCGCACATCGCCGACGTACACTGCAACATCGCCAGCGCACTGGTGGCGCTGGGCCGCCCGCGGGAGGCCGTACCGCATTTCCAACAGGCGCTTCGCTTGAAGCCCGACTTCGCCGGCGCCCACAACAACCTGGCTGTGACGCTGGCGCAGCTCGGCGACTACAGCGGCGCCGCCGAGCACTTCCGCATCGCCGTGCAGCTACAGCCCGGGCACACGGCGGCACGACTCGGCCTGGCCCGCTTACTGGCCTCCCAGAGTCGGATCGCGGAGGCCCGCGCCATCCTTGAACAAGGCCTCCAGATCGCGCCGCAGGACACCGCTCTGCGCGCGGCGTGGCAGCAGTTGGCACAAGAAAACCGTCCGCCGCCCCCCGTCGCTCCATAGAGGTCATCCCCTAACTCCCCTCCCTTCCAG
>CAYWYJ010000005.1:0-35757 GCA_964462635.1 uncultured Planctomycetales bacterium | reverse complement strand
CGACCCCCCCCCCCCCCCCTCCGTCCCCGGTGGGGGTGGGGGGGGGGCCGCGTTCCGCGATAGGAACAGCGGTTTTGATTGCCGAGCCGCTGCATGTCCGGACTCTCGGCTGGCTTCTGCAAGGGCATTCACGGTTGTGCGACACGGGAGGGCGAGCCGCCTGCCGAGCCGCGGCTCGCCAGGAGGCTCGCCCTCCCGGTTGGTGTCCCATGATCCTGAATGTCCGTCTGGACACCGCGTTCGAGCGCATCGCGCGGGCGGGCGATCCCCGTGTGCCGGGACTGCCGAGCTGCGGCGTGCCAAGAAGCTCGCCCTCCCGTGAAGCCCGATCACCAGGGCGCGTCTAGCCCAGCGACTCGAACCGTCCTGCGAGCCTCTCCATCACCTGCGGCAGCGTCGTGTACTCCATCTCGTCCAGCGGCAGCCGGTGCGGCTCGAACGGGCCGATCCGCCGCATGTACTCGGCGATGTGGTTCGCCTGCCGCCGGGTCTCGTCGAACGACACGTCCGCGAACATGTCCCGCGGCCCGACCAGCTTGCCGTCGTTGATCTGGAAGCCGGCGGCGATGACCCGCGGCGGCCCGTCGAACCGCGTTGGATGGGCGTCCTGGAAGCCGACGGGCATCAGCGGGCCGATGTGGCTGCCGCGCATCCAGCCCTCGACCAGGTGCGGGAAGGCGAACGCCTCCAGCACTTCGCCGATCGCCGGGAACCCGCTCTGCGAACGGACGATCATCACCGGGTCGTCCTTGCCGACGTACCGCCCGGCCAGGTAGCCGAGCCGTTGCACCGACGCGACGCCCGCGATCTCGTCGTCCTTCTTGCGATAGACGGACATGACCGCATACCGCGACGGCGACCCGAGGAACACGAGCATGTCGTACAGCTCCTCGGGGCAGCGGAACGTGACGGCCTTGTTCTCCTTCAGGTCGAGGATGCGGAACTTGAAGCCTTCGTGCAGGGCGGGGTCGATCACCAGCCCCGCCGTGTTGAACGGGTCGCCGAACATGCGATAGAAGGGCAGGTTCCACGCCCCGGGCGACGTCTTGTCCGCCATGAAGACAATGACCGGCTCGCTCTTGCGCGGCGTGAACTCCATCTCGGCGACCCCGGGGCCCATGCCTTTGACGTTGCCGCTGAAGGCGTCGGTGAGGAGGTCCTGGCCGGCGCCGTAGAGCTGGAGTTTCTTGGCGACTTCGGTGGCGCCGACGAAGGTGTCCCAGGCGAGCTTGTGGATGTCCTTGTTCTCGACGCCGTGCTGGTGCGTCATGATGAGCTCAAGGTCGTCGCCGCAGTGCATGACCCGAAAGTCGAGCAGTTTGCCCTGCGTGCGGGCCTTGCCGAGGTGCTTCTCGGCCTCCTGCATCAGCTCGGGGTGCATGCTGGAGTGCCCCACATAGCCGCCGACATCCGCCTTGATAACGCTGAGTGTGACCTTGGACATGAAACCTACCTCCGCAGCAAAAACCAACACTCCCCGCCGCAACGGGCGGCTCCCCTGGCATCACTCGGGTGACGAGCTCGGGCGATGGGATACAACTATTATCACACCAATTCGGCCCGGCCGTGTCAATGGAACCGGCCGGTTTCAGCGGGTTCGCGCCGAAGAGCGCCCATCAGAACCCCGCACGCCAGTGCGGGGGCAAGCGGCCCGTCGCTCGCGTGGCGGGTTCTGTCAGCGGATCCAAAGGGCGACCGCGCGCGTCCGGCCTCTCGATCGAACGCTCGACACCCGCCGCACTGCCCGGTGTTCCAGTGTTCTTGCCCAGTGGCCCACGCGACACGGTGTGGCCGCGCTTGCGGGATTGTCCGCCGGCGCGCGGAGGTGTGCGGGAAAACCGTGGCACCTGCGGGCCGTAAGTGCTATTCTGAACTCCCCGCGATACCCAGTCAGGAGGAGCGTAATGAGCACGGGCGACGAATACACCGGACACGACGACGCCACGATCAGCCGCCGGCGGTTCTGCCAGACCGCCGCCGTCGGGATCGGTGGGCTCGCCATCGGCGGCTACCTCGGCGCGCGCCCGGCGCGGGGCCAGAACCCCGACCCCCTGCCGCCGCCGATCATCACCGGCCGCTCGGTCGAGATTTGCATGAACAGCCGCTACTCGCGGCACTCCGGCCTCGGCGGCACGGCGACGACGCAGCAGATCTCGAACGTCCTGTGGGCCGCGGGCCGGGCCCCGTTCACCGGCAGTTACCGGACCATCACCCTCAAGACGCCCCAGGGCACCTACATCTACCACCCGGAGACCCACTCGCTCGAGTACAGCTCCTCCGGCACCGTCACCAACGCCTTCCGCCTCAATTACGACCGCGAGCGCGACTTCGACGCCGGCGTCTCCTACGTCTTCGCCATCTGGGAGTCCGTGTCCCTCTGGACCGGCACGTCGTCGCAAGTTGCCAACTGCCCGCAGATGTCGGACCTCAACTTCGGCATCAACAGCGTGACGGGCCTGACCAGCCAACTCGTGGCGGTGTCGTCCAACGGGTCACTGCCGAACCCGGTCACCGACGGTGCGAACCACATGGAGGAGGTGCTCGCCGACGTGCGCCTGCGCGACCGCTTCCGCACCGACCTGGACCTGACACCTCAGCGGCTGTCACAACTCCTGTGGGCGGGTTACGGCTGCACCCCGCACATGACCAGCAACAGCCGCGCGGGGCTGACGGTGCCGTCGTGGGTCGCGGAGTACTTTCTGACCAACCGCATCTACGTGGTCAACGACAAGGTCTGGCGCTACGCCAACCGCGTGGGCACCAACCTCGCCACCCGGGACCATCGCCTCGACCTCGTGTATGACGCGGACGTGCGGCCGGCGCTGCGGCAGGCGCTGCCGGACCTGCCCGCGGCCCCCTGCTACATCCTGCTGTGCCTGACGCAGGCCGGTCTGAGCACGTGGTACCACCGCTTGGAGACCGGCTTCGCCGCCGGCGGGATTCTGCTGGAATCGGGGGCGCTCGGCCTGGGCTGCGCGTTCAAGGCGGCGCTTTCGTCGGCGGAGCTGCTGGCCGTGCAACAGGTCACGCAGACGCCGGTGACGGACTTCGCTCATGCCATTGTGGCGGTGGGGCACCGGCCCGCCGACCTCGACGGCGACGGCGACGTGGACGCCGACGATCTCAACGCCTTTGGCGGCTGCATGACCGGCCCCGGCGGGTCCGTCAGCCCCGGCTGCGGGCCGGCGGACGCCGACGGCGACGGCGACGCCGACCTCACCGATTTCGCCGCGCTCCAGAACGACTAGGGGCCGCCCCTGACTCCCCTCCCTTCCAGGGAGGGGTTGGGGGAGGGTAGAAACCAACAGCGGTGTCTCGCGTAGTGCGCGGCGCCCGCGCCGCCTCCCCGCTCCGCCGCACGACCCGCGGCGGCCGCCTCGCCCGTCAAATCATCGCCAGCACCTGATCGACCAGCTTGCGGATGCCCTCCCACACCGCCGCCGGGCCGGGGCCGAGCATGTACGCCGGCGTGGTGACGATCTTGTGGTCCGCATCGACGGTGATGTCCGTCACGGGCCGATTCTCGTGGACGCAGCCCATCGCCGTAATGGCCTTGGCCGTTCCGGCGTCGTGGCCGATTGTGACCTTGGCCTTCACGCCGCGCCTCCCGGCGATGCGGGCCAGCGTGGCTGGGGCGATGCAGATGGCCCCGACGGGCTTCTTCGCCGCCAGGCAGTCGCCGACGAGGCGCTCGACTTCCGAATCGACTGTGCAGTCGGCGCCGCGCTCGGCGAAATTGCAGAGGTTCTTCGCAGCCCCGAAGCCGCCGGGCAGAATGAGCGCATCGAGGTCGGCCGCCTTGACGGTGGCGAGGTCGCGGATTTCGCCGCGCGCGATCCGGGCCGCCTCTTTGAGGACGTTGCGCTGCTCGCCCGTCGGCTTCTTCGTGATGTGGTCCACTACCTCGAAGCTGCCATTGGGAGCGCAGCAGATGATCGTGGCTTTCTTCTGGTCCAGTGCCAGCAGCGTCAGCACCGCCTCGTGAATCTCCGCCCCATCGAACACGCCGCAGCCCGACAGCAGAACTCCAACCTTGGGCATGACCGCCTCCATCACTGATTGGCCCGTGCGTCCGGCGGCGTCCGCCGCACGCCGCCGACCCGTGGGTATCGTATCCACTGGCACGGCGGATGCCACTGCGGCCGCCCCGGAGCGGTCGGCTTCGTCAGTTGACGCCGTAGGCACTGTTATGGGACTCTCGGCGCCGTTCTCGAGATGACATTTGACGGGAATCACCCAGCGTATAGGATGATTATTGATAGTGGGGTGGTCGTCTGGCGGCCCAGGTTGGGCGCGACGACTGATCCCGCGGAGAACCGCGTGCGACCGCACTGGAAAGACCGTCGGCAATGGGTGGCGTGCTTGGCCGCGCTGTCACTGCTCAGCGCAGGCTGGGTCCGACCGACGCACGCGTGCTGCGCGGTGCGGCCCGATGAGCCGAGCGCGGCGAAGTCCGCGGCGGAAGCGCCATCACCTTGTTGTGCGCACAAGGCGGCATCCACCCCTGTGACGCCCGCGCATTTCGTGCAGGCCGCCGAAGACTCCGGCCGATCCGATGCGGATTCGCAGAGCTGCTGCCCGTGCGGATGCCCGGGCGACTGTGCGACGATGTGTGCGCAGGGCCCGCTGGTCTGTCCGCTCGTGTCGCTCTTCGACGGCAGCTATCCGCGCCCGGCCGACGCCGGCTGGGTGGTCCATGATCCGATGAACATCCCTCCTTCGGAGGCGCCCGACGGCGTCTTCCACCCACCCCGTGGCTGACCGATCCTGATCGTCAAACGCGGCGGCCCGCCGCGCCGGCACTGGTGTGCTGCGCGGCCTGATCGCCCAGTGGTGGTGTGCTGTGCACGCCCCTGCGGACTGTGCATACAAGCCGACGAATTGGAGCGGTTGCTCATGAGACAAGAACTCGCAGACCTGTCGCTCCTGTCGCGCGACCGCGGCGGGGGCGATGGTGAAACGCAGTCGGCGGCCGCGGCCGTGCCGCCGCCACGACGCCGCTGGAAGACGCGCGTCCTGTTGCCGGGCGGCATTGTGGCGGCGACGGCGGCGTTGCTGGCGTACGCCGCCGGCGACACCCTGCGGCCCGTGACGCCGGTGCATGTCGTGCCGGTGATCGTCAAAGCCGGGACGGTGGCGGTGGCCGGGCAGGTCGTCGCCCAGGCCCCCGGCTGGGTCGAGGCCGATCCCTTTCCGACGGCGGTCTCCGCCTTGGCCGACGGCGTCGTGAAAGAAGTCCTCGTTCTGGAAGGTGAGCCGGTCGAACCTGGGCAGGTCGTCGCCCGCCTCGTGCCCGACGACGCCGAGCTGGCCCTGACCAAAGCCGAGGCGGAGCTGACGCAGCGGCGCGCCGAGCTGGCGTCCGCCGAGGCCGTCTTGAAGGCGGCGCAGCGCGATTGGGACAACCCGATCGAGCTGACGCGCCGGCTGGCGACGGCCGAGGCCGCGCGGGCCGAGAAACAGGCGGAACTGGAGCGCTGGCCGGCGGAACTCGCCGCCGAGGAGGCCCTCGCGGTGTACTACGCCGCCGAGCTGCGCCGCGTGACGCCACTCTACAGCAACGGCCAGGCCAGTGACATCGAGTACATCCAGGTCAAGCAGCGGCACGAGCAGCAACAGGCCGTGGTGGCGGCGACGCGGGCCCGCCGACCGATGCTCGCCGCGCAGCTCGCGGCGCTGGACGCGGAAGTCGCCGCCGCCCGCGAGCACCTGCGACTGCGGATCGCCGACACGCGGGCGCTGGAGGAAGCGCAGGCCGCGGTCGCGCAGGGGCGGGCGATGCTCGCCGCCGCCCAGGCGGCCCGCGACGAGGCCGCGCTGCGGCGGTCGCGCATGGAAGTCCGCTCGCCCGCCGCCGGCCTGGTCATGATCCGGCTGGCCGAGCCCGGCTCGAAGCTGATGCTGAACGCGGACAACATGCAGTCGGCGCAGGTCGTCCGGCTGTACGACCCGCACCGGCTGCAAGTCCGCGTGGACGTGCCGCTGGTCGACGCGGCCAAGGTCGGCGTCGGGCAGCCGGCGGAAGTGATCGTCGAAGTGCTGCCCGAGCGGGTCTTCCGCGGGCGCGTGACGCGCATCGTCCACGAGGCCGACCTTCAGAAGAACACGCTGCAAGTCAAAGTCGCCATCGAAGACCCCGCGCCCGAGATCAAACCCGAGATGCTCGCCCGCGCCAAGTTCTTCGCCGCGGGGACCGCGGAGTCCGACCAGCCCGCGCAGCGCACGCTGGTGCCCGACGCGCTCGTACACCGCGCGGCGGACGGGCAGGGACACGTCTGGCTCGCCGACCAGACCCGCCGCGTCGCCGTGCGTCGCGCCGTGACGCTCGGGCGTGGCACCGTGGACGGGTGGATTGAAGTGCTGGACGGGCTGCAGCCGGGCGACCGCCTGATTGCCGACCCGCCGGCGGACCTGAAAGACGGGCGGCGGCTGCGGATCGTGGGCGAGGCCCCGTCCGCCGTCGCCGCTGCCCGCGGAGGACCATTGCATGGCTCTCATTGAATGTCGCCAGCTGACCCGCACGTACCAGAAAGGCGACGTGACGGTGACGCCGCTGGCCGACCTCGACCTCGACGTGCAGGAGGGCGAGTTCCTGGCCCTGATGGGGCCGTCGGGCAGCGGCAAGACGACCCTGTTGAACCTCATTGCCGGCATCGACCGGCCTACCGCCGGCAGCCTGCGCATCGACGGCCGCGACATCGCGACGCTCGCGCGCCGGGAGTTGGCCGCGTGGCGGGCCGAGTACATCGGCTACATCTTCCAGCTTTACAACCTGGTGCCGACGCTGACGGCGTATGAGAACGTCGAGCTGCCGTTGTTGTTGCACCGGCTGCCCCGGTCGCAGCGGCACCGCAAGGTCGCGCTGGCGCTGGAACTTGTCGGTCTGGCCGACCGGCACGACCACTTTCCGCGGCAGCTCAGCGGCGGCCAGGAGCAGCGTGTGGCGATCGCGCGGGCGATCGTCACCGATCCGCGGATCATCGTGGCCGATGAGCCGACCGGTGACCTGGACGCCCGGGCCGCCGAGGCCGTGCTCACGCTGCTGACGCGGCTCAACGAGGAGCTGGGCAAGACGCTCATCATGGTGACGCACGACGCGAATTGCGCAGAGCGGGCGTCGCGCATCCTGCACCTGGAGAAGGGCGCCCTGGTCGAAGCTCCCGAGGTTGTGATGGCATAGACCGGAAAGATCACCACAGAGGCACAGAGACACAGAGAAGAGAGATGCATCCGAATTGGTATTCACAGCCGTGCGACGTGGGAGAGCGAGGCTGTCTCCCGCGGCGACCCTGCCGGCCTGCCGAGCCGCGGCTCGCCGGGAGGCTCGCCCTCCCGGTTGGCGCCCCATGATCCTGAATACCTATTCAGAAGCTACCCCGAAACCTGCATTCACAAGGACTGGAGACTTGCGACAGCGGTTTGTGCCGAGGATTGCGACCCTCCCCCAACCCCTCCTCGCCACAGCGAGTCGCCTGTGGCGACCTGAAAGGGAGGGGGGTTAAGGGACAGCTTCTATGCACCTCTTCTCCGTGTCTCTGCGGCTCTGTGGTGAATCTTCAGGAGTATGACACATGGTTAGTCCACGATATCTACCGCTGGTGTTGAAGCAGGTATTTCGGCACCGCGTGCGCAGCATTCTCACGCTCAGCGGCGTGACCGTGGCGATGTTCCTGTTCGCCGTCGTGCAGGCCATGCAGGCCGGCGTCGAGGCCGCCACCATCACCAACGCCGCCGACACGACCCTCGTCGTGTACCGCAAAGACCGCTTCTGCCCCTTCGCCAGCCGGCTGCCGCAGTCGTATCTCAGTCAGATCGCGCGGCTCCCCGGCGTCGAAAGCGTTGTTCCGGTCAAGATCGTCGTCAACAACTGCCGCACGAGCCTGGATGTGGTGACCTTCCGCGGCGTGCCCAAGGAGGACTTCCTCCGCGGCATGGCGCCGCGCTTCACACTGCTCAGCGGCACGCTCGACGAGTGGCAGCGCCGCGGCGACGCGGCCTTGATCGGCGAAACGCTCGCCCAGCGGCGCGGGCTCAAGGTGGGTGACCGTTTCGACGCCGCCGGCGTCACCGTCTACGTCGCCGGCGTCATCCGCTCCGACGAACCGCAGGACCACAACGTGGCCTACGTCCACCTGGACTTCCTTCAGTTCGCCTCCGGCAGCCGGGCCGGCGGCATCGTCACGCAGTTCAACGTGAAGGTGACCGAGCCGGGTCAGCTCGAACCGGTCGCCAAGGCGATTGATGAGCTCTTCGCAGCCGACCAGGAGCCGACGCACACCGCCGCCGAGAAGGCGTTTGTCGCGCGGGCGGCGTCGGACGTGATTGAGATCGTCGGGTTCATGCGCTGGCTGGGCTGGGGCTGCCTGGCCGCCGTACTCGCGCTCATCGGCAACGCCATCGTGCTGGCCGTGCAGGAACGCATCCGCGATCACGCCATCCTGCAAACGCTCGGCTACCGTAGCGGCCTCATCGCCCGGCTGATTATCAGCGAGGGGCTGGTGCTCAGCGTGTTGGGTGGGGCCGTCGGCAGCGGATTGGCGTTGTGGCTTCTCGCGCGCGGCGGACTGGCGCTGTCGGTGGATGGTCTGAGTATCCCGTTCAGCGCCGCCCCCATGCTGTTCGCACACGGACTCGGCATGGCGTGCCTGCTGGGCGTCCTGGCGGGCCTCGTGCCCGCGTGGCAGGCGGCCCGGCGCGAAATCGTGACCTGCTTCCGCGCAGTCTAGAAGATAACCACAGAGACACAGAGGCACAGAGAAGAGAGAAGCTAGAGATATGGGAGTACGAAGCGTGCCCGGTCATATTGCGAACGACTCACGATGCGGCCGTCCTACTCCCCTCCCTTCCAGGTCGCCACAGGCGACTCGCTGTGGCGAGGAGGGGTTGGGGGAGGATGGACGCTACCGTCTGCCTGTACGTCTCCAGTGCTCTCCCCCTTGGCCCCCCGCCCCTCGGCCCCCCGCCCCCTCGACCCCTTGGCCCCTCACTGCCCGGAGACCTGAATGACCTTCCTCCCCTTTGAATACGCCGTCCGCAACCTCGGCCGCTCGCCCACCCGCCTGGTCGCCGCGGTGGCCGGCAGCGCCCTCGTGGTCGCGCTCGTGCTGGCGGCCGGTGGCTTTGTCCGCGGCATGCAGCGCAGTCTCGCCGTCAGCGGCAGCCCGGAGAACGTGATTCTGCTGGGCGCCGGCAGCGAGGAGAGCCTCGAACGCAGCCAGATCGGCCTCCAGGTCGCCGGCCTCGTCGCCGCCAGCGCGCCCGGTATCCGCGAGCGCCTCGGCGTGCAATACGTCTCGCCCGAAGTCCACATGGCCCTCGTGCTCAAGACCGACCGCGACGCGAAGCAGGAGCTGCCAGCGGTGCTTCGTGGCGTGACGCCGACCGCATTTCTGGTACACCCTCAAGTGCGGATCGTAGAAGGACGTGCGCCGCGAGCCGGGCACTACGAATTGCTGGTCGGTCGGCTCGCGGCGACGCGCCTGGGCGTCCCGCCCGAAGCGCTGGCCCTCGGCCGCACGCTCTGGTTCGACAACCGCGACTGGACGATCGTCGGCCGCTTCGAAGCCCCGCAAACCGTCATGGACGCCGAAATCTGGTGCCCGCTCATGGAGCTCCAGATCGCCACCCGCCGCGAGACCACAATCTCCTGTGTCATTCTGACGCTCGGCGACGCGACATATGAAGACGTGGCGGTGTTTGCGGCCCGACGGCTGGACCTGGAGCTCGTCGCCGTCCGCGAATCCGACTACTACGCCGGTCTGGCCCGCTTCTATCAGCCGGTGCGGGCGATGGTGTGGGGCACGGTGCTGCTGATCGCGCTCGGGGGTTTGTTCGGCGGGCTGAACACGATGTACGCCGCGTTCGCCTCGCGCGTCCGTGAGCTGGGCACGCTGCAAACGCTCGGCTTCTCGCGCCGGTCGATCGTGGTCAGCTTCCTTCAGGAATCGCTGCTGGCGACGGCGGCCGGCGGCCTGGTGGCCGCGGCGATTTCGCTGGCGCTGCTGGACGGCATCGCGGTCCGCTTCTCGATGGGCGCGTTCGCGTTGAACGTGGACGCCGTCGTGCTGCTGACCGGCCTGGGAGCCGGGGCCGCGATGGCGACGATCGGCATTCTGCCGCCGCTGTGGCGCTGCCTGCGCCTGCCGATCGTCGAAGCCCTGCGCACCGCGTAAACGCCGGTAGCTATGGCGCGGCCCCACGACTCCCCTCCCGTCCAGGGAGACGTTGGGGGAGGGTCGGAGCGGTCGTGTCGGGGCTGGCCGCCGACACGCCGGTCCGTTCCATCGTCGCGGTCAGCAGCAACAGCGCGCCGACAGCAATGACCATGACCAGGTGCGCGCCCCGCAGGCGCGTCACCGGCCAAACCCACGCCACCATTCCCGCGGTCCACACGACGACGCCCGCCCACCCCACCCGCCGCAACGCGCGCCCGGCGGGTTCCGCCGCCGCTCGGGCCAGCAGCAACAACCCCGGAAAGACCCACACCAGGTAGTACTGCCGCAGCAGTGGGGAGAACACGAGCAGGCCCACCGCGTAAGCCGCCGCCTCAATCCTGCGACCATGGACGGACAACCGCCCCCAGGGCCGGCGTGTTGCCCACAGCAATCCCGCCAGGAGCGCCGCGCTGATCGCATGCGCCACCGTCACACACGTCCGCGGTTCCAAGTGCGTCGGCTGATGGGCCACACGGAACGGGTGCCCCGGCCACGTCCACCGCGCCAACACTTGCACGATGGACTGATTCCGGCGGTCGATGAAATGCTCCGGCAAATCGGGACTGAGCAAGCCGCCGCCGGCCTCTCCACGGATGTTGTATTCCCACCATTGCCGATGATACGCCACGGTGTCCCGCGGTCCGAAGGCGATCAGTGGCGGCGCGGCGGCAACGACAACGATTGTCGCGAGCATGACCGCCACCGCCGACCAGCGCCGTTTGAGCAGGAGCCACGGCAGAAAGAGCAGCGGCAGGAGTTTGATGACCGCCGCGAGCCCGAACAGGACGCCGGCCGTCCGCGGGCGTCGCTCCAGGGCCTCGACCCCGCCGACAATCAGGGCCAGCACGAACAGACTGACCTGGTTGAACCGGGCGGCTTCGATGAAGGCCGGCACGGCGAGCAACGTGGCCACTCCGAACACCGCGGGCGCGTCGTCGCCGCGGTCTTCAACCCACCGCCGCAGCGCCCGCAGGCTTAACCCGAGCACGGCGACCTGCGCCGCGGCCCAGACCACCGCGGCCGGTTCGCGTCCCAGTGCCGCCAGCGGGGCGAGGGCCAGGGGCACGACGGGCAGGTAGAAGGGCAACTGGCGTTCGTCGTCGGACGCGGAGTGCCCGACGCGCGGATTCAGCGCCCGGTGTTCCCACACGTAGCGCGCATCGAGGAAGAAATGGTGGAAGTCGTATCGCCCGCGCCAGGCCCGGTCCAACGAGAGCGCGCCGAGCGCAACCAGCAGCACCAGCAGGCCCACGCGGAGCACGCGCTCGTGACGGCGGCGGTCAGGCATGTGCCGCCGCCACGGGGGCCACCGGATCATCGGGGGTCGCGCGCGCGACGCCGCCCCTCGCGTGTGCCCTGTAGTAGGGGGCGGTCAAGGCCGCCGGGTTGGCCGCCAGCCGCCGGAGCATCGCCGTCAGCATTACAGCCAGCAGCGCCACGCACGCGAGGATCGTGCCCGCGGCCTCCGCCGTCTGCGCCAGGAGGACCGCGGCGTGCGAGAGACTGGCGCCTCTCGGCACGAGTGCCTGCGGCAGGAGTGTCACCTGTGCCGCAAGCACGAGGCCCAGGCTGCCCAAAGCCGGCACCGACCAGCGGTGGCGCACACCGGTATAGTGGACGCCGGCGGCCAGCAGCGAAATCGCCGGCAGGGCCCAGATCATGTGATAGCGCCGCATCACCGGCATGAACCACAGCATGAGCAGCACTGCCAGGGCCCATTCAAAGCGAAGCTGCCACGTCGTCAGGCGGTCGGCGGGGCGCCGAGCCAGCCAGACGAACGCCGCCAGTGTGGCCATCAACACGCCGGTCACGAGGCAGGCCACGACGCCGCGCGGCAGCGTGGCCACGTTCAGATGGCGCGCGGGCCCGCCACCGTACTCCTGCTCGACGCGCGGGTCGTTGTCAAAACGCGTGTTGTAGTTGGTCGGGAGGAGCCAACGGGCAGCCAGCGCGCCCAGACCCTGGTTGCGCCAGTCCGTTTCGACGTCCGCGAGGACCAAGCCCCGGTGCGACCCCGTTACGAGCACCCGTTGGACCCACCCGCGATAGGCGGCGACGGTCGCGTCGGAACCCAGCGCTACCAGGTCCGCGGCCGGCCCTGCGAGCACGAAAGTCGCCCCGGCGACGACCGTCGTACGCCATTGCCGCTTCAGCGCGAACCAGAGCACGAGCAAGGCCGGGGTGAGCTTGAGTAGTACCGCCAGCCCGAGCCAGAAGCCCGCGATGCCGCGCCGGCCCGTCTCCCACGCCGTGAAGCTGCCCACAACCAGCAGCAGCGTCAACGTGTTGATCTGGTTCAGGCGCATCTCCCAATACCAGTAGCCCAGCAGGAGCGCGAACGGCACGAGCTGGGTCACCGGCCAGTCCTGGGGCGGCAGTCCGCTGAGGTTCCGCCCCAGCAGTCGCAGCGTCCCCCATAGCGCGACCACGTTCAGCCCCAGCCACAGGAACCCGGCCACGTCGAAAGGCAGCCACGCCAGGACGCTCATCAGCCGCGGCACGACCGGCAGGTACCAATCGAGCGTGCCCCGCCGCGCGACGTGCCCGTCGACCAGGTCGTAGCCGGGATCCAGGGCCCCATGATTTACCAGCCAGGCCCCCCCCTTGTAGAAGTACTCGAAGTCCGGCGCGTGGGCCTGAATGTACAGCCCCCCGGTCCGCGCTAGCCAGATCGTAAGCCCCGCCAGCACCAAGAGACATAGGGTCCGCATGGAGCGTGGAGCGACCGGCGGCGGAAGTCGCGGCCTCCCCCGCTCCGTGCCGGTTGCAGTCGCGCCAGCGCTACTCACGCGGGCGATTCTACGAACCACCTCGCGGCACAACAACCGGTCGTCAGGTCGGTTGAACAACGACCAGTGCCGCCCCCAGTTCTTCCTCCGTCACGTCCGCGACCCGCTCCGGCTGCCCCACGTCACGGAGCAAGATGCAGTTCACCCGGCCGGCGCGGACCTTCTTGTCCGACCGACACAGGGCCGCGACGGCGGCGGGGTCGATCACCCGCGGCAGCCACGGCGGAAGCCCCAGGCGCTCCAGGAGCACGCCGACCCGGTCAGCGACGCGCGGCGGCAGCATTCCCCGGGCGACGGCCAACGCGTTTTCCACACGGATGCCCCAGGCCACGCACTCCCCGTGCGGACAGGTGTATTCAAGCAAGTGCTCTAGGGCGTGCCCGGCCGTGTGCCCGTAGTTCAGAATGGCCCGCAGCCCCGCCTCACGTTCGTCCAGGCGCACGATTGCGGCCTTGAGCTCGCAGTTGCGTGCGATCAGCTCCGCGACCACTTCGGGCTCACGCCGAGCGATAGGGTCAACGTGCCGCTCGTGCCAGGCAAGGAAGTCCGGATCGCGGACGGTCGCCATCTTGACGCTTTCGGCTAGGCCGGACGTAAACTGTCTTTGCGCAAGAGTTTGCAGCAGGTCGACGTCAATGACGACGCCTGTCGGTTGGTGGAACGCACCCACCAAGTTCTTCCCGGCGGGCAGGTTGACCCCGGTCTTCCCACCAACGGCCGCATCTACCGCCGCCAACAGCGTCGTCGGAACCAGTATCGACCGTACCCCACGGTGCCAGGTCGCCGCGACAAAGCCTGCCAGGTCAGTGGCGACTCCGCCGCCGAGCGCGACGATCACGGCGTTGCGTTCGATGTGGTTTTCCGCGAGCCGGTCATAGATTGCCCGCAGCGTCTCGAGCGATTTGCTCTGCTCTCCCGGCGGGAATGTGACGACAAGGGGGTTGCTTGGCAGGTAACCCAACAGGAGGGGGAGGTGCCAGTCGGCGACGGTTTTGTCGGAGACTACTACAATTTGTTTATTTGCAATTAGATGCGATGCGACGCCTTTGAGCGCGTTTGCGGCGCCTCGTCCGATATAGACCGTATATTCATGGTCCTTTGTTTGTACGTTTACAAGCCGCATTCACGCACCCAACATGCGAGGGTCATCTCAATTCGGTGGCAGCGGAACCGGGCGCTGCGATCCGCGTACAATTGATAGCGGACCAGCAATCACGAGACCGCGTGTCGCCGTTTCCGCAAGATCGGACGTTGACCTGTAAGTGCATTCTATCATTGACCTTATACGTCGGAATCGTCCCAAGGCGGCCGTCCCTTCGTGCTCGCAGGTTCTTGACGAGTCAATACTTAATCGTTAGGCTGAGGCCCCATGACGCGATTAGCGAGCAAGCGGCCCGTCTCCGGTAAGCGGCCGTCGGCCCGCCGCAAGGCGCCAGTCAGCCGAACGACCCAACCCAGTCGCACCATACGGACTTACCGCGCTGCGCTGGACTTTCTGAACAGCCGCACGGATTACGAGAAGATGCTCCGTGTCGGCTACAACCACACTAACTTCAATCTGTCGCGGATGTTGCGCATCCTAGCCGGGCTGGGCAACCCGCACAAGAAGATCCGCACACTGCATGTGGCCGGTACCAAGGGGAAGGGCTCGACCTGCCACATGCTGGCGTCCATGCTCCAGCAGTCCGGCTATCGCACCGGGTTGTACACCTCGCCGCACATCGTTGACCTCCGCGAGCGGATCGCGGTCAACGGCGAGTTGGTCAAAGAGGGCGAGTTCACGCGCTTGATGGCGAAGATTGCCCCGGTGGTCGAGCGTCTCAAGCGCGACGAGCCGACCTTCTTCGAAATCCTGACCGCCGCCGCGTTCCTCTACTTCGCGCAGCGGAAGGTGGACGTGGCGGTCATCGAGACCGGGCTCGGCGGCCGGCTCGACTCGACCAACGTCATCAAGCCGGAAGTCTGCGGCATCACGAGCATCAGCTATGACCACGTGGCCCAGCTCGGCAACACGCTGGAGAAGATCGCCGAGGAGAAAGCGGGCATCTTCAAGCCGGGCGTGCCGGTCATCAGCGCGCCGCAGGTCCCGTCGGTGAGGCGGGTGCTGCGCAAGGCGGCGGAGCGCGTGGGGTGCCTGCTGCGGGTCATCGGTGAGGACCTGGAGTTCAGCTACCGCTTCGAGTCGTCGCGGGCCAGCGGGCCGCACACCCGCGTCTGCCTGGCGACACCCACCACGCGGTTTGACCACCTGCGCGTGCCGCTGCTCGGCGAGCACCAGGCGCACAACTGCGGCGTGGCGTTGGGGATGGTCGACGCGCTGCGGGCGGCGGGTTGGGACGTTCCGGAGCAGGGGGCCATCGACGGGCTGGCGAAAGTGCGCATCGAGGGGCGGCTGGAGCTCATCCGCGACATGCCGCGGACGATCGTCGACGCGGCCCACAACGGTGCGAGCGTCGCCGCGTTGATGCGGGCCATCGGCCAGAACATCACCTACGATTCGATGGTGGTGATCTTCGGCTGCGGGCTGGACAAGGACATCGACGGGATGCTCCAGCAGCTCCAGCTCGGCGCCGACAAGGTGATCTTCACGACCAGCGGCACGCCCCGTTCCGCCGATCCGCACGAGCTCCACGCCCGCTTCGTCGAGAAAAGCCAGAAGATGGCGCAGGTGGGCGAGACGCTGGAAGAGGCGTATCGCATCGCCTGCAAGAGCGTCACGCGCGACGACCTGATCTGCATCACCGGTTCGGTGTACCTGGTCGGGCTGGCGAAGCAGCTTCAGGCGGCGGGTCGGCTCGGCTGATCCCCCCTGCAACCGCTGACAGGATCCGCTCCGCGAGCGGCGGACGGCCCGCCCGCGCGAGGCCCGGAGTTCCGTTACGCGCGGGGGGGCTTCTGCCCCCGGTTGCAGATGGACGACCGCGTTGAACCGCCCACGCTGCGGTGCGTGGACGATCCGGGACCGGGCGGCTAGCATGGTCGCTCGAGGTGTCGGCGGCCCGCCGGGTGCCGCGAGCTTGGGACCACAGGGCGGAGGACTTGGTGTTGTTGGCTTGGTCCGCGCTGGACGCGTTGTCGCGCAACTGGGCCTTGGTGGCCATGGTTTCGACGATCACGGCGCTGGTGGTCGTCCCGGTCATGGTGCTCATGAAGTACGTGCGCATCTCGCTCAACATCATGCGCACGACGAAGCCGCCCCTGGCCCGCAACCCGCTGGACTTCGAGCGGCCGGTCGGTGAGCCGGTCAGCTTCCCCGCGTACGACGGTCTGCCCCTTCAGGGGATGTTGATTCGCGCCAACGCGGCGCTGGGCCCGCGCGGCCTGGTGATCTTCGCGCACGAGTTCTGTGCCGACATGCATTCCTGCGGGCGTTACTGCCGCCCGCTGTGGCAGGCCGGTTACGACATCCTGACCTTCGATTTCCGCGGCCACGGGCAGTCGGAGTGCCCCCCGGGCTACACCCCGCGCCAGTGGGTCACCGACCGCGAGCTGGACGACATGCGCGGGGCGACGGCCTTCGCCGCCCGCTGGCTCGAAGCCCAGGGCCGCCCGGTCCGCCTCGGGGTCTTCGGCATTTCCCGCGGCGCCTGCGCCGCGCTGCTGGTCGCCCAGGAAGACCCGCGCCTCGGCGTCCTCGTCGCCGACGGCGCCTTCAGCACCGACACCACCATCGAGTACTTCATGCGGCGCTGGGCCTACATCTTCGCCAAGGTGCGCTTCGTCTATGAGAACCACCCGCCCGTCTTCTGGCGGTTCCTCCGCTGGTCGATGTTTCATTTTGCCCGCCGCGAGTTCAAGTGCCGCTTTCCCTCCGTTCGCAAGGCCATCCCGCGGATGACGCCGCGGCCGATCCTGTTCATCCACGGCGAAAAGGATTCGTACCTGCCGGTGGAGCAAAGCCGCCGGCTGTACGCGCTCGCGGGCCAGCCGAAGGCATTGTGGATCGCGCCGGGGGCTCGACACAACCAAGCCGTGGTGCATCACCCGGAGCTCTACGCCCGGCTGACGACCATGTTCTTCGACCGCTATCTGGCGGCGCCGTCGGGACCCCCACGCGCGGCCCCGGCCCCGGCGGCCCGGAGTACGGCCGAGCCGCGCCTACGACGGGGCAGTCCGGCCCCCTCGCCGGCGCGCAACTGAGCGAGCACCACCGCGCGTATGCCCACGCTGCTCGAACACCTTGCGGCCCGTTTGGCTTATTGGCACGCGCGCGGAACCTATGCACGTTTCCAGCGCGCCCTGCGCGATGTCGAGACGGCGCAGCGGCGCGTGCTTCGGCGAGTTCTGCGGGTCGTCGCAAACGGGGAGCACGGGCGGCGGCTCGGACTCGGCCGTGTCCGCACCCCGGCGGACTTGCGGCGCGCGGCCCCGCTGGCGACGTACGAGGACTATCGCCCACTCATCGACCGAGTGGCCGACGGCGACGTGGACGCGCTGTTCAGCCCCGGACAACGCGTGCTCATGTTCGCCACCAGCAGCGGCACGACCGCCGAACCGAAGCGCATCCCCGTCACTCCCGCCTTCGTGGCCGACTACCGTCGCGGGTGGAACACGTTTGGGCTGAAGATGCTGACGGACCACCCCCGGGCGATCCTGCGGCCGATTCTCCAGTGCAGCGGACGGCACGACGCGGCCCGGACGTCCGCGGGTATCCCGTGCGGCGCCATCACCGGCCTCCTGGCCCACACGCAGAAGGGCATCGTGCGGCGGTTCTATGTGGCTCCCCCCGAGCTGGCGCGCGTGGAGCCGCCGACGGCACGTTACTACGGCCTCGTGCGTCTGGCGATCGAGCGTGACGTGGCGTTCGCGGTCACGGCCAACCCGGCGACGCTCGTGCAACTGGCGCGCACGGCGCACGAGGAGTCCGAGGCCCTGATCCGCGACGTGCGCGACGGCACGCTGGCAGCGCACGTGGTGCCGGATGCCGGGCTCCGACATACGCTCGCCAGTCGCCTGCGCCCCAACCCCGAGCGTGCCGCGGAGCTGGAGCGTCTTCGTCGAGAGACCGGGCGCTTGGCCCCTCGGGACTACTGGGCCATCGAGTTCCTGGCTTGCTGGACCGGCGGGAGCCTGGGCCATTACCTACCGCTCGTGGCGGAGTGGTGGGGGTCGGTCCCGGTGCGTGACATCGGCCTGCTCGCCAGCGAGGGGCGCGTAAGCATCCCGCTTGAGGATGGCACGCCCGTTGGCGTCCTGGACGTCACCTCGTCCGTCTTCGAGTTCATTCCGGCGGAAGAGGCCGACGCCGCGAGTCCGACGTGCGTTGGTCCAACGGAACTCGTGCCAGGGCACGATTACACGGTGGTTCTCAGCAACACGACGGGGTTGGTGCGCTACCGGCTGGACGATGTCGTGCGCGTTCACGGGCGGCTCGGGCACGCGCCACTCGTCGAGTTCTTGCACCGCGCTGGACGAGTCGCTTCGGTGGCCGGCGAGAAGCTGACGGAAAACCAAGTGGTGGCCGCCGTTACGCAAGCCTGCCGGGAGCTCGGTGTCAACGAGTCTGATTTCCTCCTGTTCCCCCGGTGGGCCGACCCGCCGTTCTACGTGCTCCTCTGCCCCGCCAACTTGGAAGCTGTTCACGCCCCGGTCATCGATGCGGCGCTCAGCGAGCAAAATGAGGAGTACGCCTCGCGCCGCAAGTCTTTTCGTTTAGGCCAATTACAAGTCGAACGCGTCCCCGCCCCAGCTTTCGCCGTGCTCGACCGGCGGTTGGCCGCCGGTCGCCGCTCAACGCCCGAGCAGTACAAGCGGCCATGCCTACTTGTCACTCCAGAAGAGGCGGATCGGCTGCTGTCACCGCAAAGCAACTCCGCCGCAGTATAGATGGCGCAATTCGCGCGGTCGGTCGGAGTCTCGATCTCGGTCTGTGATGTCCGAGAGCAACTTGGGCTGTTGCACGTTCGTTGACAGGGTGCGACGCAGGACGAGGCGCCGAGATCCGGCGACGATTGCACTAATCATTTACTGTAAACGATTTACATGCGATGGCCTGTGCGTGGCGGCCATTCGTCACCCGCAAATCTGTTCGAGTGACAGTTTTTTTAACAACGTGAATGACGACCTAAGTTCGTTATATTAACCAAGTTGTACTACTGCGATGCCGGAATGTAAAAATAGGTAACATGAAATGCGCCAGGACGTGTTATTTTGCGTCAAGATATACTCCGTCACGGCTCGATAGCACTCGTGTACTGAAACGAGGAGAAGGCGTTCAATTCGGCTGCGGTCATCCCCACGTCCCGCAGCCTGATGTGTTCCAGGCAGTAACCCTTTCGCCTGAAACCCTGAGGGACGCATGAAGCCCAAGCACGACCAGGTCGCGGTTCTCTGGAAGCAGTATCACAAAACCAAATCGAACGACGCTCGCAACCGATTGGTGGAACATTACTTACCGCTGGTACACAAGCTGGCCGAGATCCTCGCGCGCCGCCTGTGGCCGCGCGTCTCGGCCGACGAACTTGCCAGCGCCGGGTACGACGGCCTCATCGCCGCCGTCTCATCCTTCGACCCGCGCCGCGGCGTGAAGTTCGAGACGTATTGCCGTCAGCGGATCATCGGGGCGATCCGCGACTGGCAGCGGGAGATCGACCCCCTCGGGCGTTCCGGCCGCAACTTCGAGCGGTCCATGAACGCCGCCGAGGAGCGCTTCCAGGCCGAATGCGGCCGGCTGCCGACGTGCGCTGAGCTTGCCCGTCGAATGGACATGTCGATCTCTAAGTTCATGAAACTCAAACGGACCGTGTCGGCGTCGCACAATGTTTCGCTGGAGGCAGCGGGGGAACGGAACGAGGAATCCCGGGTCAACACCCTCATGCCGGTCGATCCCAACCCGGGCCCCGCCCACCATACGGAGCGGGAGCTGATCCGGGAGTACGTGACGCGTGGGCTGAAGGAACAGGACCGGCTGATCCTGACGCTCTACTACTACGAAAAGCTGACGATGGCGGCCATCGGGGCGGTTCTCGGCGTGAGCGAGTCGCGCGTGTGTCAGCGGCACGCGGAGATCGTCGAACAACTGCGGACGCGTTTCGCCAACGCCGCCTGCGATCTGGTCGCCTGAAGACACGGTCTCTGCCTCCCTCCTCGTCCGGCAGGGGGTCCCCCGGCCCCCTGCCGCTTGTCCATGCGGGCATAATGGCCAGGCTCGTGTCCGCCCAACGAATCCGCGGCGCCTGCTGACCTTAAGGCGTGGGCACGCGCTGTGCGAGGGCCGGCCGGCTTTGCGGTGCGCTGGTCTTGCAGTATGCTGGCACTCGGATGCAGCGAGCGACCAAGCCATGAAGTGGCAGGACTACATCGAGTGCAACCCGAGTATCGTGGCGGGCAAGCCCGTCATCCGGGGCACACGCATCACCGTCGAGCTGATCCTGCAGCGACTGGGCGACGGTTGGAACACGGACGAACTGCGCGCGTCGTTCCCACGACTCCGGCCGGAGGACATTCAGGCCGCCCAGGCGTACGCCGCCGCGGCACTTGCCGGCGACGAGATCCTCTTTCTGACCGATGACGCGGCATGAGGATCCTGGCGGACGAGAACGTGGACCGACCGCTCGTGGAGTGGCTGCGCGGCAACGGTCATGATGTGTGCTGGTTGGCCGAATGCGCGCCCGCGGAGACGGATCGGGGTGCATTGGATCGAGCGTGGCGCGAGGGTCGTGTCGTTCTGACGCTCGACCGCGACTTCGGCTACTTGGTGTTTCATGCGGGGCTGCCCGTTCGTGGGCTGGTCTACCTCCGGCTGGCCGCACGCTCGCCAGGCGAGCTATTGCTGGCCTTCCAGGGCGTCTGGCCCCGCATTGAAGCGCGGATACCGGGCCACTTCGTGGTGGTGACGCGACACCGGGTGCGCGTCCGCCCGCTGCTGCCTCCTGCGGCCGGTTGAGCGCGCGAAGCGTGGGAGTGCGATGATCCACACTTTCGAAGACCACACGCCCGCCATCGGCCCCGGCACTTACGTCCACCCCTCCGCCGACGTGTTCGGCAACGTCCAGATCGGGGCCGGCTGCTGGATCGGCCCCGGGGCCCGGATTCGGGGCGACTACGGGCGGATCGTCATCGGCGACCACACCGCCGTCGAGGACAACGTCGTCATCCACGCCCGCCCCGCTGAGCGGACGACCATCGGCGACTGGGTCACGCTCGGCCACGCCTGCATCATTCACAACGCGACGGTACGGGACTGGGCGGTCGTTGGAATGGGCGCGATCGTTTCGGACTGGGCCGAGGTAGGCCAATGGGCCGTCGTCGGCGAGGGGGCCGTCGTCCGCCAGAACCAGCAGGTCCCGCCCGAACGCATCGCGGTCGGCGTGCCCGCCAAGGTCCTCGAGAAGACGGTCACCGACGTATACAAGACCGAGTGGAAACACTGGAAAGAGGTCTACGTGGACTTGGCGCGGCGCTACCCGGCGGGTTTGCGGGCGCCCGGCCATCAGTGACGACCGCCTGGAGATCGGCGGGACGCGAGCAACAATTCCATACTGGACCAGCGGGTGGCCGGGTGGTGCGGGCCGGCCGGGTCCGTTCCGCACGACGCGGGAGATACACACTTGAAGAAGGTCGTCCTCTACTCACTGCTGCTGCTGCTCGGGCTTGGGTTGTCGCAGCTTGTCCCGTCGTGGCTGGGCGCGAGCTACGCGGCCGTGGCGCACGTGGTCAAGTTCCTGACGATGGTCGCGCTGGCGTTCATCATGATCCACGTCGGGTACGAATTCGACATCGACCGGTCGAACCTGCGGGCCTACGGCTGGGACTATGTGGTGGCGGCCACGGCGGCCGCCTTTCCGTGGATCTTCTGCGCCGTGTACTTCGTCCTGCTGCTCGCGCCGGCCGGGGCGTGGTCCTCCTGGAACGGTTGGCGGGACGCGCTGCTGGCCGGCCGCTTCGCGGCCCCGACATCGGCGGGCGTGCTGTTCTCGATGCTGGCGGCGGCCGGTCTGGCGACGACCTGGGTCTTCCGCAAGACGCGCATCCTGGCGATCTTCGACGATCTCGACACCGTCCTGCTGATGATTCCCTTGAAGATGCTCATCGTGGGACTGGCGTGGCAGCTCGGCATCATCGTGATCGTGATGGTCGCCCAGCTCTGGCTGGCCTGGCGGTACCTCCACCGCTGGCGGCTTCCGGTCCGTTGGCCGTGGGTGCTGAGCTACGCCGCCGGCATCGCCATCGTGTGCGAGCTCATCTACTACGCCAGCCTGGGACTGGACGAGCTCGTGCCGATCCACATCGAGGTGCTCCTGCCCGCGTTCGTGCTGGGCTGCATGATCGCCCGGCCGGCGGGGCACGAGACGGAGGCCGCGGCCCACGACCAGTTCGAGTGTCCCACGGAGCGGCGGGCCGGCACCATCATCTCGGCGATCTTCATGGTCCTGGTCGGGTTGTCGATGCCGGTGATAACCGGCGTGGGCGCGCCGGAGCAGGTGGCGCCGGCCGACACCCAAACGCTGGACGCGAGCCTACCCGGCGCGGGAGCGGCGGCGGCCGCCGAGCCCGAGCCAATGGTTCTTTCGTGGGCCGCGCTGGCAGGCCACGTCATCCTGGTGACGCTCGTGGCCAACCTCGGCAAGATGTTCCCCGTCTTTTGCTATCGCCGGGAAGCGCCCTGGCGTCACCGCCTCGCCGTCGCCGTGGCCATGTTCCCGCGCGGCGAAGTCGGTGCCGGCGTGCTCATCATCTCGCTGTCGTACGGCATCGGCGGCCCGATGATCACCGTGGCCATGTTCTCGCTGGCCCTGAACCTCCTGCTGACGGGCGTCTTCATCCTGATCGTGCGGCAGCTCATGGGACACGACCATGCGGCGGCCAACGGGTAGCGCCGGATGATCGCGGCGATTGGGGCCGGCCCCCGCGTGCGACGCCACTGGCGCCGCGCTTGCCACGCCGCCGCGGGGCCGGGTATCGTTCGATGTCGAGGCCGACCCGCAAGGCGGTCGGCGGGCCGTTTCTTGCCCGAGCGTGGCAAAGGAGTGAAGGTGATGTGCCGCTATGTCAACCTCGCGTCGTTGCTGGCTGTGGTGCTGTTGGCGGTCCCCGCGCTGTCATTGGAACTTGGTGATCCCGCGCCGCCGCTGAAAGTCGAGAAGTGGATCAAGGGCGGTCCGATTGACCTCAAGGCCGGGGAGGGCAAGACGACGTATGTGCTCGAGTTCTGGGCCACCTGGTGCGTCCCCTGCCGCGCCAGCATCCCCCACCTCACCGAGGTCCAGAAGAAGTACAAGGACAAGGGCGTCGTGGTCGTGGGCATCAGCGTGGATGGCAGCAAGAAGCACGCGACCCGCGGCGACGTCGAGCCGTTCGTCAAGGAATGGGACGCCAAGATGGAGTACGCGGTCGCGCTGGACACCGAGCCGCGCGAGACGATGGAAGCGTACATGAACGCGTTTCTGTTGCAGGGCATCCCCCACGCGTTCATCGTGGACAAGACCGGGAAGATCGTCTGGCACGGCTACCCCGCGGACGAGCTCGACAAGGCGCTGGACGCCGTCCTGGCCGGCAAGCACGACCTGGAGGCCGCGAAGAAGGCGGACCAGGAACGCCGCACCGCCGCCGCCAAGCAGATGGCGGCGACGAAGCTGATGGAGAACTACTTCGAGACCGTGACGGCCAACGACAAGCCGGAGAACGCCTCGGAGCTGGGTCTGCTGGTGTTCATTGGGATGGACAACGACCCGTACCTGTTGAACATGCTGGCGTGGGACATCCTCACACGCGAAGACGTAAAATACCGTGACCTCAAGCTGGCGCTGCGGGCGGGCAAGGCGGCGGTCGAGGCCACCGAGGGCAAGGACGCGGCGATCCTCGACACGTACGCCCGCGCGCTGTTCGACAACGGTCAGGTCAAGGAAGCCATCGAGCAGCAGAAGAAGGCCGTGGCGCTGGCCAAGAACGACGAGCTGCGGGCGGAACTGGAGAAGGCGCTCAAGCAGTATGAGGAGGCGGCCCGGAAGTAGCGGCCGGCGCGACGCGGCCCGCGACCCCAGCGCGGGGGGCGTGGCGCGGTGGGAACGCGTTCAGCCGGACCGCGACGCGATCATCCGGCTCGCGCAGCTTCGCCCCGAGTGCGACAGTCATCAGCGCTGGGTCGAAACGCTGGACCGGCTGCTGGCGACACTGCCGCGGCTCCTGCGGCCGCGCGGGGTTCACCGCATTGATCCGGTCGCCCGCCTGGAACCACAGCGCATCGTGCTAGCGTCGGGCCCGACGTACGTGGGCGCGGTGGGCGCTTACCTGGGGCACTCTGAATACGTTGCGAGCTTTATCGTGACCATCGGCTCGGCGACCGAGCGGCTCAGTCGCGGCTGGCTGCGGACGGGGCGCGTCATGGCGGCCACGCTCGCCGACGCCATCGCGTCGGAGGCGGCGGAAGCGACGGTCCAGCGGCTCCGGGAAGACGTCCGGGTCTGGGCGCACGCGCGCGGCTTGGACGTGACGCCGGCGTACAGCCCGGGCTACTGCGGCCTGGATCTGCGACAGCAGGAAGCGCTCTTCGCGGCTCTCCCCGCGCGGGCGATCAACGTGCGCCTGACGCCGAGCTGCCTGATGCTGCCGCTGAAGTCCGTCTCCGGGCTCATCGGGATCGGCCCGCCGGGGCGCATCCGTCCGGACCGCTACGCCTGTTCCGGATGTGACCATCCGAATTGCCCGCAGCGGCGGGCCCTGTTTGACGGGGACTCCCCCGCGTGAGCGGCCGGTACCACCCCGGGAAGCGCGGGGGGCCGCCAGCCCGCGCCGCCTGCGGGACCATGCCCCCGTCGCACCGATAATCCCGCCGCTTGACGGCCGCTTCGCGGGACCCTGCCTACAATCCGGCGTTGCCGTCGTCGGACGGTGTTCGGGTCGCAGGAAAGCCGGGACCCTGGTGTGTTCCCCTCGCCTCTAGCGTTGGAGCGGGCGAGCGCGGTTGAATCCGACGGTTCCCCTCGCTGGGCCTTTCTCCACGGAGTCGGAGCGGGCACGCCTCAGGCTCCCCTCACAGTGGAGAGGTCCAATCATGTCCAGCCGCGTTCTATCCCTTGTGGTGTCATTTCTCGTGGGGAGTGGTTCCGCCCTGGCCAACTGGCAGTGGGTCAATCTGCACCCCGCCGGGGCGTCCAGCTCAGCAGCCTACGGCGTCGACAAGTTCCAGGAATCCGGCTGGGCCGGCTTCGGCGGCCAGTTCCGCGCCGGATTCTGGTCGGGCACTGCGGCAAGTTGGGTCAGCCTCCACCCGGCGTCAACCGGCGAGTCCCAGAGCTGGGGGGTCGGCGGCGGCGTGCAGGTCGGCTATGCCCAGGTCGGCAGCCAGTGGCACGCGGCGCTGTGGACTGGAACGGCCGGAAGCTGGGTGGATCTCTCTCCCGGCGTAACCAACTGGTCGTTCGCATACGATGTGGCCGGCGGCCAGCAGGTCGGCGTCCTCAACAACCGGGCCGCGCTGTGGACCGGCACCGCGGGCAGCCACGTCAACCTGCACCCCGCGGCGGGGTCGGCGACGTCCGTCGCTTTCGGCACCGACGGCACCCGCCAGGTCGGGTACGTGGACATCGGCGCGGTCCCCAAAGAGCACGCCTCCCTGTGGTCCGGGACCGCCGCCAGTTGGGTGGACCTGCACACCATGATCCCCACCGCCCGGTCCGTGGCCTGGGGCATCTGGTACAGCCAGCAGGCGGGGTACGCGATCTTCAGCAGCGGCGAACACGCCATCAAGTGGTCCGGGACGGCCGCAAGCTGGATCGACCTGCACCCCAGCGGCGCCAGTGCGTCGATCGCCTACGGCACCAGCAGCGGCTATCAGGCCGGGGTGGTGGACTTCTTCGGTATCAAGAAGGCGGCCCTGTGGAGCGGGACGGCGGCGAGCTACGTTGATCTGCACGCCGTCCTGCCGGCGTACTACTACTCATCGGAGGCGCGGGGCATCTGGGCCGAGGTGAAGCCGCTGTTCACCACGATCCGGGTCGTCGGCTCGGCGTACAACACGCAGACCGGTCGGACGGAAGCCATGTTGTGGCACCGCACCATCCCGCGGCCGATCACGTGGACCGTGGCCCAGGTCGCGTTTGAGTTCTCGCCCAGCACGCTGCGCGTGCGGCCCGGCGACATCGTGCAATGGGCCTGGACCGGCGGCGACCACACGGTCACCTCGGGTGCCGGTTGCCAGTTCGACCAGACGAACTTCGACGAGCCGCTGAATCGAGACTACCCGGTCGCGGAGTTTGTCGTGCCTGCCGGCGTGGCCGAAATCCCCTACTTCTGCCGGCCGCACTGCGGGATGGGCATGACCGGGCTGCTCATCGTCGAGTCGCTCGCCCTCGTCGGCGACCTGAACTGCGACGGGCACGTGGACTTCGGCGACATCAACCCGTTCGTGCTGGCCCTGACGAACCCGGGCTCGTACCAGACGCAGTATCCAAGCTGCCCGTTCGAGAACCGCGACATCAACGCCGACGGCGTGTTCGACTTCGGCGACATCAATCCGTTTGTCCGGCTACTGACAGGTCCGTGAGCCAAACACGGTGCAATGTGCGACCGCGGCTGGAAGACCACCTGCCGTCCGGTTGATAGGAGATAGAGATCATGAAACGGCCATTCCTACTCATCACCATGGGCGTCGCCATGTTGGGCACCGCGGCGCAGGCGCAGGTGAAGTACTCCTGGCGGTATTACCGCCCCGGCAACACCGGCATCCAGGGGGACTACTGCGATGCGATCTGGATCGGGGCGGACAACGACCCGTGGATCGGCGGGTACGTCCCGAGTTTCGAGGAGGGCGGGCTGGCCAAGTTCGTCCAAAAGGAAAACCGCTGGATCAACGTCTCCAACGTGGACTACCCGGAGATCGGGCACCCGAACAACACCGGCACGGCCCGGGTCCGCGACATCACCCCCGACGCCCAAGGCAATCTGTGGATGGGCACGGGGCGCGGCGTGCTGTTCTTCAACCCTGACGTGGGACCCTCCTCGCTGAAGCGGTACGACGCTTCCAACTCACCCTGGCCCGGCGGGTGGGTGACCAACATCGAGATTGCGCCCGACGGCACGATATGGGCCAGCGGGTATGCCACCGCCTGGGGCGGCGGGGGTCTCATGCGCTTCAATCCGGCCACCGGCACGTGGACATACCTCGGTTCGGGGCGCCCCGAGCGGCTGGCGATTCAGCCCAAGCCCGGCGGCGGGTACTACGTCTGGGCGGCGGAGCGTCCGGGTTACACGACCCTCGCACAGCGCTACGACAGCACGACGCAGACCTGGACTACCTTCCCTTCGACCAACGGCAATCCGCGCAACCTCCCCGGCGACAAGTGTGTAGACGCCGACGGCAACCTGTGGATCTATCGCGTCCTGCCCGATGGGTTTAACGCCGTGCTCGATTGTCGGCGCCCGGACGGAACGTGGGTCGGTGTGCCCGCGCATCCTGACGGCGGTGCCGACGTGACGCGCGCCTTCGGGACGCTCCAGGCCGTCACCGACGGCGGTTCCCAAATCTGGCGCTTTAACGGAGCATCGTGGGTCGGTCTTGGAGACTGGGGCAACACCTCCTGGACCTATGACGTAGCGATCGAAAGTAACGGCGCCGTCTGGGCCTGCGGCCTCGGCGGCGCCGCCCGCCGCGATCCCGCGACCGGCTTCTGGCAGCGCTATCGCGTGACGAACACCAGTCAGTACGACTGGTTCGGCCGCGACCTGGCGATCGATCCCGCCGGCGGGATCTACGCCTGCGCGAACGCCGGTCCGGGCTACGGCGGGATGGTCCGCTTCGACGGCACGCGCTGGATCGGCTTCAACAACCACCATTACGGTTTGGGCGTGCCCTGGCCGTTCCCGACCGACAACAGCAACGCCGTGTACGTGCGCCCATCGAGCGGGAACGTGGTGGTGAACCCGATGTTCAATTACACGCACGAGTTCAAAGGGTCGAGCTGGGTCGCGCTGCCCGGCGGGTCGGACAAGGTCGTCGGCTACGTCGAGGATTCGCTCGGGCGGCTGTGGGGCCTGGGCGAGTACATCAGCCTGGGCATCTACCAGGGCGGCGGGTTCACCAACTTCGGCATCTACTCGTGGGGGCAGAAGATCGAGCGCGACCCGGACCGTCCGGGCACCATCTGGGCCCAGGCGGGCTACGAACTGGTGCGCACCGACGGCGTGTACCGCTTCTCGCGCACCATTGCCGACTTCCCCGAACTCACCTCGCAGAGCGACACGTTCAGCGGGCTGGCCGTCGCCGGCAGCGGCGTTGCGTGGGTGGGCTGCACGGTCATGTATGGCGCGGGCGGCACCGGCGGCGGGCTCATCCGCCTCGACGCCAACACCGGCGCATACACCATGCTCCGTCACGGCGTGAACTGGCCGTTCCCGGGGCAGTACGTCTCGCCCTTGGCCGTGACGCCGGACCGCCGCGTGTGGATGCAGTACGACACCGACTATCCGTACGTTCAACGCGGCCTGTTGTGGTGGGATGGCACGAACATCGGCACGTTCCCCGCGCCGCCGGGCGGCGAGCCGCAATGGGGCGGCCTGCCGCACGCCCAGATCTACGACTTGGAAGTCAAGGTCATTCCCGGCGGATATGAACTGTGGATGCAGTGCGCCAGCCGCGGGATCGCGGTACTGGCCGTGACCAGGGGCACCCCCGGCGACCTGAATTGCGACGGCCAGGTGAACTTCGGCGATATCAACCCGTTCGTGCTCGCGCTGACGAATCCCGCCGGCTATCAGGCCGCGTTCCCGAATTGCGACGTCAAGAACGGCGACATCAACGGCGACGGCAGGGTCGACTTCGGCGACATCAACCCGTTCGTCCGGTTGCTGACGAACCCGTAGTGGGCGCCGGCTGCCACGTGCAGCGCGGCCGCGACGGCCGGTGTCGCACCGGCCAATGGCCGGTGTGGGGCCGGGGTGCTGCCGGGGGGGCACCGGCGCCCCCACCTGTGATCGGTGGCATGTCCGCGGCCTTGAACGGACATGCTCTGCTAGCGGGTCGGAGCATGGCCGCACAGACGCGGCCATGCCACCGGCCCGGTCCCGGCGCATGGGGACGGACAGCGCCTCCGGCTGTCAACTGCGGCCCCTTCGGGACCAGGGCAGCTTGCCAAACGGGTCGGGTCCGCGTGCGGAGGCCGTCCGAATCGGCCCACAAGAAAGGGGGTGTACGCGCCCTGTCACGCCCGCGAGCCGGATTCGCCCCCCGCGCCCCCACGGCACCACGCTGCTTCGCGTGGCTACAATACGCCGATGGAAAGTGACCCCACCAACGCCACACTGACGGCCCGCGAGGACCTGACCGACATCCTCAGCATCGTCCGCGTGCGTCCCGACGCCGGCCGCGTGCCGCCCTTCGTGCCCGGGCAGTTCTTCCGCCTGGGGCTGCCGCGTCCCGAGGCCCCCGCCACGGGCGACGGCGAAGGCCGCGCCGGCCGTCCCGGCAGCCGCCCCGGGCGCGTCCGCTACACCCGCCGGGCGTACTCCGTCGCTTCGTCGCCGCGAGTCACGGACCAGGCCGAGTTCCTCGTGGTGCGCGTGGAGGAGGGGGCCTTGACGCCGCGGCTGTGGGAACTTGACCCCGGCGATCGGCTGTGGATGGACAGCGAGGCGAAGGGCGAGTTCACGATCGATCACGCCCCGCCCGACGCCGACCTGGTGATGGTCGCCACGGGGACCGGCATCGCCCCGTTCGTGTCGATGCTGCGGACGTTTCGCGGCGCGGGCCGCTGGCGGCGGTTCGTGCTGATCCACGGCGTGCGGTTCGCGGCGGACTTGGCGTACCGCGCTGAGCTTGAAGTCGTCGCGCAGGAAG
The DNA here is from genome assembly GCA_964462635.1 of uncultured Planctomycetales bacterium. Classification (GTDB taxonomy): domain Bacteria; phylum Planctomycetota; class Phycisphaerae; order UBA1845; family Fen-1342; genus JBFMAI01. The sequence continues at coordinate 5,983 of CAYWYJ010000005.1, read as the reverse complement.
ACCCGACGGTGAAGTACATCCCGCTGGTGACGCGGGCCGACCCGGCCGAGAACGTCGCCCCGAGCGGCGGCGTGGCGGTCTGCACCGTCGCTGGCTGGACGGGCCTACGCGGCCGCGTGCAGGTCGCGCTGGAGCCGTCCACGTACGCGCGGCTCGTCGGGGCCCCGCTGGATCCGCACGGCTGCCACGTCTTCCTGTGCGGCAACCCGCAGATGATCGACGACGTGCAGGCAGAGCTGGAGCAGCGCGGCTTCGTTACCGACAGCCGGCAACAGCGCGGCAATCTCCACTTCGAACGCTACTGGTAGTTCGAGCCCCGGTCGGAGCCCGACACGCGAGTGCGGGGCCCAGCGTCCCGTCATTCGCGCGCCGGGCTCGATCGACAGCGCACAAGAACGACGGGCGGAGCCGAGCCACGCCCGTGAGGAAGCGGGCTTCCGTGCGACGGATGCCGCTCCCTCACGGGCGCGGCTCGGATCGAAGGGCCGTTCTGTTGGGCGCTCGATGTTCGCGGGCGCGTGGCGACGCTCAGGCGCGGCCGCCCCGGCGTCCACCGCCGTAGCCACCGCCCCCGCCGCCACCACCACCGCCATAGCCCCCGCGACCGCCCCGGCCGCCGCCACCACCACCGCCGCCGCCACCGCCGGTGCGCGGCCGGGCTTCGTTGACAGTCACGGCGCGGCCGTCGACCTGAGTTCCGTTGAGCCCCTGGATGGCGGCCTCGGCCTGGGCGTCGTCGGCCATTTCGACGAAGCCGAAGCCCCGCGACTGTCCGGTGGCGGGGTCACGAATGACGGCGACGCTGTTGACGGTGCCAAAGGCGGCGAAAGCCGACTCGAGTCCTTCTTCGGTGGTGCGATACGACAGGTTACCAACATAGATGCGTTTCAACGTTCGCTCCTCAACAGGTGGCGCGCCCCGCGTGCCTGCGGAAGCCGCCCTCCACAGAACCACTGACCACTTGTTGCCGAAGGGAGAGGTCGGAGCCGAGGCATAGACGATCCCGTTTCGGTCAAACAAACTCAGCTTATCGTGCGCTCCCATCGTCGTCAATCCGCTGGCGCCGCCCTCGCGCCGCCCGGTCGCCGCGCAGTTGTCGGAGTGACTCCCCGTCCAGCCACCGCATCACCGGGTACACGTTGTGCCGCGCGTCCCACCACGGCGAGCGGCGGTAGAAGAAGTCCAGCCGGCGGCCCGGGTCGCCGGCGAACTCGGCCTCGGCGGCCAGCTTCCGCTCGAACTCCGCCCGCAGCGCGGCGTCCTCCGCCAGCATCCGCCGCGCGATCGGCTCCATGATGAACGCCTCGAAGTACTCCTTCTGCTCGAAGACCGCGTTGAAGAAGCCCCAGGCCGCCAGCGAGTCCGGGGCCTCCGCTTCGAGCAGGTGCGCGATCAGCCGCGCGCGCGGCTGATCCAGCGGCACGACGACGGTGCCCGGGCCGAAGGTCTGCCGCTCGGTCCGCCGCTCAACCTGGTAGTGCGGAACCTGTCGCCCCTCGTACGGCCGCGGGTCGAACGTCACCGCGCTGAAGTGATCAACTTCGACCTCCAACGTCCGTGATTCGGTCAACCGGAACGACTGGACGCCGTGCAGCGCCAAGCGGTCGATGACGTCGGTCCACGGCGGCGGAACGAGGTACGCCGCGGGCGGCGGCACCGCCAACTCCACCCGGGGCTGGTCGTACAGGTTCGTCTCGACATCGACGGGCGTCCCGGTGTACTCGCTGATCTCGCCGCCGGTGATCTCGCTGGCACGGCGGCGGACCTCCAAGCCCTGGTAGACGATGCGGCGCGGCGTGTCGTGCGGGCCGATGCGCAGCGGGACACGTCCGTCCGGGTCGGCCCCCCGTCGCGCCACCGCCTCGCGGTCGGCGGTTTGAATGGCACGCCGCAGGCCGTCAGCGTCGCGGCGGACCGTCCGCAGGGCGGCCACGAGGAGGTCGTACGTCGCCCGCACGCGACGGCCATACGGTTTGAGCGAGTGCGTCTCCACGAGCAAGGCGGGTCGGTTACACAACGAGGCGTAGCCGGTCGAATAGCGGGCCCCGAACGGGCCGACGGCCTGGAGCCCCGCGCTCAGGTCGCTCTCGTTGCGCGGCCAGCAGTACGGCAAGGTCGCGTAGCCCGCGGCGGCCAGCGGCTCCAGCACGCCGGGCAACAGCACGTCGCGCGTCCAGGCGGCGACGGGTTCGGCCGTCGGCGGCGTGGTCGTGGCGGCGTAGAACACGTCGTAGCGGTGGTCGCTGCCATTGGTGGTATGGTTGTCGATGAACAGGTCCGGCTGCCAGGTGTGCCACAACCGCAGCCACGCCCGCATTTCGACCGCATCGGCCTTGGTGTAGTCGCGGTTCAGATTGAGGTTCGTCGCCGTCACCCGCCAGCCCATCTCCGCGGGGCCGGTCTGGTTGATCCGATGGTACGGGCCGAACCGCTCGTGGCCGTCCACGTTGAAGATCGGCATGACCAGGAGCACGACGTGGTCCAACAGGTCGGCGTGCGTGCGCGTAATCACCATCTCGCGCGCCAGCGCCAGGCAGGCATCCTTGCCTTCGCACTCGCCCGGATGGATGCAGTTCTGGACCAGCACCACGGCGCAGCCGCGGCGGCGGGCCGCTTCCGGCGTGAACGCCCCGTCGCGCGACAGAATGAGCAGCGGCAACGGCCGACCTTCGCCGCTGACACCGAAGGTCGCGTAGCGGGCGTGCGGCGACGCGGCGGCCAGCCGGCGGCAGTAGGTCACGACCTCGTCGTAGCGGGCGGTCTCGGCGTAGTCCGTGCGCTCCGCGTGCGTTAGCCGTTGTTCGCGCAAGGTCTCGGCACGGTCAGGCCTGACCGCGTCCCCCGCGAAGCACCCGGCCAGCGACAGCACGCAGACTACCGACCACAACACGCGAGTTCGACGCACGCCACACACTCCTTCACGGCGCCCGCCGGCGACATCCCCGCGGGGCCCACGGTCCATCGCGCCCGGCCGCAGGGGCGGGCGCGGCTCGGCGACCATTTGCGTAAACGGGTATACAGGGTAATGCGTCATGGGAGGGCGCGGCCACTGCTTTCACAACCTTCGGTTGACAGAGGGGCCGTGGTTGGGCCGACTTGTGGCGTGGAGGGGCGGCGGCCGCCGGCGCCGGCGGTGTTGCGGGGCGGCGAACGCGCGCGGACGGCAGGCCCACCGCTGGCGGTTGTCCGCGGGAGCACGACGGTCTATGCTTACGCCGACGGCCGACGGGGGCCAGCCGGCCGGTTGGGAGACGTGTCATGGAGGCACACCGACGGCGTTGGTGGTGCGGCATGATCGTGGCGGCGCTGGGGGCGTGGCCGCTGCGCGCGGAGATCATCTCGTTCACGGCGTCGGCGACCGCGACCATCCGTGAACTCGGAACGGCCGGCCTGGCCGAAGACACGAAGTCGGCGGCGTTTCCCGACACCGGGGTGTCGCTGCCGCTGCAAGTCGTCGCCCGGCTGACGGCCGACGAACCCGGCGCGGCGGGGGCCGTCGCGGCCCAGTTCGCCGACCCGCTCACCGCGGGCGGGGCCAACCCGGAGGAGTTCGCCATCAGCGTGACGCTCAACAGCCTGCTGGCGGACGTGTACTACACGGGCACGGCGAGCAGCGCGGAAGTGCGGACGATTCGGCTGCGGCCGGGGGACGTCGGGCCGGCGCCGGCGGGGACGCGGGTGACCGTAGGCGGGCGTCTGTACCTCGATGGGGCGCTGGCCGTGTTCGCGGTGCCGGAGGTGGACGACCTGACCGGGGCCGAAGTCGTGCTGCGCGTGACGGTCAAACAAGAGGCCGACGGCGTGGAGCCGAAGAAAGTCCTCGACGGCGAACTGCGGCTCGCCGGCGGGTCCGGTCCGCTGCTCAGCGTGGCCGCCACGGGCGATTTCCCGACGCGCGGGGTCTTCGATGTCAACCTCGCAGCCCTGGACCCGGAGTTGGGGCTCTTCCGCGTGCTGGTGTTCCCGCAATTGCGGCTGGACTACGCCTACGAGGCCGTGGTGGACGAACCTCTCACGCTGCGGGCCACGGTCGAGGTCGAGGCGACGAACACGCCCGGCGGCGTCGGTGTCGCGGCCCTGCTCGGGACGCCGTTCGAAACCCTGCCGGAGGTCATCGCCAAGACGCGCAACGAGGCGGCGGCCAGGCGGATGGCGACGGCCATCGCGGGCGAGCGGGCGGCCCCGAGCGGCGAGCCGCTGGAACCCGCCGGCCGGCTCGTGCCGCCGGTGTTCCCCATGTGCGGGGCCCTGGGCGTCGAGACCGTCCTCGGGCTTGGTGGGATTGCGGCACTGCGTGGCGGACGCCGAGCAGTGACAAAGTGAAAAGGTGATAAGGTGAAAGGGGATAGCCCTCACGTGCTTGTGACCCGGGTTCCCGGCCCCCAGCCCGTGCCCCCCCGCCCCCGTTCTTTCCCCGTTCCCCGTTGCCCGTTCCCCGTTCCCGGCCCCCTCCGCTCCTCAGTACCCCGATCCCCTGGAGCTGCTGACAGAACCCGCCACGCAAGTGGTGGGCCGGTTAGCCCCGCACTGGCGTGCGGGGTTCTGACAGGCGTCCCTAACCCCTCAATCCCCCGATCCCTCAATCCCTGTTCCCCGTTCCCTGTTCCCTAACCCCCGATGTTCTACCTGCGCCTGATTCTCACGTCCCTCCGCAGCCTGGACACCCACTTCTTGCGCTCGCTGTTGGCGACGCTGGGCGTGCTCATCGGCGTGTCGTCGGTGGTGGCGTGCATGTCGATCCTGGAGGGGGCCTCGAATGACATCTTCAAGCGGTTCAAGTCGCTCGGGGCGAACGTCCTGTTCGTCTTCCCCGAGACCGCCCGCGTTGAAGGCCGCCCCGTCGGCATGTCGCAGACGCTGGTCATGGAGGACGTGGATTTCCTCCTGCGGGAAATGGCCGAGCAGCTTGACCGCATCGCCCCCGAGGCGATCGGCGCCGCCGCCGCCAAACGCTTCCAGAAGCAGCACGACGTCACCATCGTGGCCACGTCGGGCACGTATTTCGAGATTCACGAGTACAAGCCCGTCGCCGGCCGCATCTTCGCCAAGGCCGAGGCCGACAGCCCCGATGCCACCGTGGTCCTGCTCGGGTCGAAGGTCGCCGAGAAGCTGTTCGGCGGAGCGGACGCGGTCGGGCAGACGATCAAGGTCGGCGGCGTGACGTACCGCGTGCTGGGGGTGATGGAGAAGCGCGGCAGCCTGGGTTTCCTGAACGCCGACGAGACCGTGTACATCCCGATCCAGGCCGGCCTGAAGCGGTTCTTCAATCGCAAGTGGCTCAACCGGCTGACGATCGCGGCCAAGAACCCCGATCAGCTTGAGGAAGTGCAGGCCCAGCTCAAGCGTGCGTTGCGCAAGGCCCACCACATTCGCCCCGGCCAGCCGGACGACTTCGGCATCTTCAACCAGGAGGAGGCCCTCCAGAACATCAACCAGGCGATGCTCGTGTTCAAGATTGTGTTCTACAGCATCGCCGGCATCAGCCTCGTCGTCGGCGGCATCGGCATTATGAACATCATGCTCGTGTCGGTGACCGAGCGGACGCGGGAGATCGGCGTGCGGATGGCGGTCGGGGCGCGGCGTGGCGACATCCTCATCCAATTCCTCGTCGAGGCCCTGGTCATCAGTCTGCTGGGCGGGGCGCTGGGGCTGTTGCTGGGCACGATGTTCGCCGACGTGATGGAGAAGGTGCTGCGCTATCTCCAGTTCAAGACCGAGATCAACGCGACCATCGTCATCTGGTCGCTGGCGACCGCGACCGTCGTCGGGGTGTTCAGCGGGCTCTATCCGGCGTTCAAGGCGAGCCGGCTGGACCCGGTGGATGCGCTGCGGCACGAGTAGGCGGGGCAAGGGATCGAGGGGTGGAGAGCGTCGGCCTCCGGCCGGCATCGCGGGGCCCAGGGGTCGAGGGTCGGGGTCCGGGCCCCGGCGTCCGGCGGCATTCCCCTCAATCCCTCAATCCCTTGATCCCTCAGTCCCTCAT